>JAHJUC010000084.1 GCA_018829385.1 Alphaproteobacteria bacterium | reverse complement strand
CTCGCCAAGGCTGGAGATGGTGATCGTGCCGCTGGTCATCTCCGACGAGCGCAGCCGCCCCGCGCGGGCACGGGCAACCAGGTCGCGCATGGCGGCCATGACTTCGGCCAGGGTCTTTCCGTCCGTTGCCGCGATTGCCGGGGCCACCAGACCGCCGCCGCGCAAGGCAACCGCAACACCGGCATTGACCGTTTCGGAGGGGACATAGGCACCCTCTTCGAAATGGCCGTTGAGGCCATCGACCGCCTTTGCCGCCAGGGCCGTGGCCTTGACGAAAAGCGCGCCCATCAGCAGCCGGTCGGCCGGCGCCACATCGGCGTTCTTCTGCGTGAGCCAGTCCGTCGCCCGCTGCAGGTCCAGCTCGTGGGTCATATAGTAGTGCGGGATTTCCCGCTTCGACCGGGTCATCGCCGCGGCGATGCCCTGGCGCATCGCCTCGATGTCAAAACCTCGGGTCGGTTTGGCCTGCGCCGCACGGGGGGCGGCGACATCGACCGTGCCGCCGGCGGCACGCTCGACATCGGCGAGGACAATCGCCCCGCCCGGCCATGACCCGGTGACACCGGCAAGATCGATCCCCTTCTCAGCCGCCAGGGCGCGCGCGGCGGGCGATGCGGCCACGCGGCCCGAAGCAACGACGGCGGCCGCCTTGACGGCTGGCGCGGGCGGGGCCGGTGCGGCCGGCGGTTCAGGCACGGCGGCGGACGGCATTTCCGGCGCCGCCGTTTCGGCTTCCGCGACCATGGGTTCGGGTTCGGGCTGGGGTTCGGGTTCGGGCTTGGCGTCGGCGGGTTCCGGCTCAGCCGGCTCCGCTTGCCGGGCGGCGGCCGGTGGTGGCGCGGGTTTCGACTCTGGTTTCGGCGCGGTTGCCGCTGTTCCATCACCGATCAAGGCCAGCGCCGCGCCGACGGGAAGAGTGGCGCCCAGTTCGGCCTCAAGCGACTGGACGATCCCGTCCTCGAAGATCTCGATCTCGATCGCGCCCTTCTGCGTCTCGACCACGGCGACCACGTCGCCGCGATGGACGGCATCGCCGGGCTTGACCAGCCATTCGACGAGCTTGCCGTCTTCCATGTCGGCGCCGAGGGAGGGCATGACGAAGACGCTCATCAGCTCTTGCCCCTGCCCATCGCGGCACGGGCCGCGGCAACGATGTCGGCGACCTGCGGGATCGAGGCGGCTTCGAGATGGCTCGGATAGGGTATCGGCACTTCCTTGGCACACACCCGGCCCAGCGGCGCGTCGAGATGCCAGAAGGCCTGCTCGTTGATCCGGGCGATGATCTCGGCGGAGATCGAGCCGCTGCGCCATCCCTCGTCGACCACCACCGCCCTGCGGGTGCGGGCAATCGAGGCCATGATGGTGGCGTCGTCCAGCGGCCTGAGGCTGCGCAGGTCGATCACTTCGGCCTCGATGCCCTCTTTGCTCAGCGCCTCGGCTGCTTCCAGCGTCTTCCACAGCGAGCCGCCATAGGTGATCAGGCTCACGTCCCTGCCCTCGCGCCGGACTGCTGCGCGATCGATGTTGACCGCGCCCGCAGCCTCGTCGAGCGCCCCGGTCATGTTGTAGAGCATGACGTTCTCAAAAATCAGCACCGGATCGGGGTCGTGCAGCGCGGTCCAGAGCATGCCCCTGGCATCCTCGACCGTCGCGGGGGCCAAGACCCGGAGACCCGGAATATGGGCGTACCAGCCTTCGAGGCTGTGCGAGTGCTGGGCCGCGAGCTGCTTGCCCGCGCCGGTCGCCATGCGAATCACCAGCGGCACGCCAAACTGGCCGCCCGACATGTGGCGGATGGTGGCGGCGGTGTTCATGATCTGGTCGAGCGCCAGCAGGGAGAAATTGACCGTCATCAGCTCGACGATAGGCCTCATGCCCGCGGACGCGGCGCCGATGCCGAAGCCGGTGAAGCCGGATTCGGACAGCGGCGTGTCGCGGATGCGGGCCTCGCCGAATTCCGTCATCAGGCCCTTGGTCACGGCATAGCAGCCGCCATAGGCGCCGACATCCTCGCCCATCAGGAACACCCGTTCGTCGCGGATCATGGCGTCGCGGATCGCCTGCTTGACGGCCTCGCGGTAGGTGATCTCCTGGGTCCTGCCCGAAGGCGTGGCCGGGACCGGCGCCGGGGCCGGTTCATCCGAGACGACATGGCGGGTCAGCGTCTCCACCGGCTCCCAGGTTCCGGCCTCTGCAAAGGCCACGGCCTCGGATATCTCGGCATCGACCTCGGCCTCTATGCGGGCGATGTCGCTGTCCTTGAGAAGGTGGTTTTCAAGCAGCCATCCCTGGAAGCGTATGATCGGCCCATTGGCGCGGAACTTCGCGATCTCCTCCTTGTCGCGGTAGAGCTGCGCGTCGAACATCGAATGGGCGCGGAACCGGTAGGTGCGGCACTCGAGAAAATAGGGCCTGCCGGTCTCGCGTATGCTGGCGATGGCGCGGCGGGCGGCGGCCTCGACCGCGACCACGTCCTGGCCGTCGACCACTTCCGACGCGATGCCGTAGGCGGCCGCCTTGGCGTGAATATCGGTCTCAGATTCGGTGCGCGCCAGGGCGCTTCCCATGGCGTAGCCATTGTTCTCGCAGACAAACAGCGCCGGGACGTCCCACAGTTCGGCAAGGTTCATGGTTTCGTGGAATTCACCCTCGGCCACCGCCCCTTCGCCGAAGAAGCAGACGGTGACGCCATCGGCGCCCGAAAGCTTGTCGCCGAGCGCCAGGCCTCCGGCCAGCGGCAGGCCGCCGCCGACAATGGCGTTGCCGCCAAAGAAATTGGTCGGCGCATGAAACAGGTGCATGGAGCCGCCACGGCCGCCCGAGCAGCCCTCGGCCTTGCCGTACATCTCGGCCATGACCTGAGGCATCGGCACACCGCGCGCCAGCGCATGGCCATGTTCGCGGTAGGTAGCGACGATCCGGTCGTTTTCGCCGAGAACGAAGATCACCCCCATGGCGATCGCCTCCTCGCCGTCATAGAGATGCAGGAAGCCGCGGATCTTCTGCTGGGTGTAGAGCTCGGCGCACTTGTCCTCGAAACGGCGGATGCGGATCATGCCCTTGAGCAGCTCTGTGACATGGGCGTGGGTCAAATGGGTCTTTTCGGCCTTGGTCATGACTCGTCCGTCTCCAGCGTGGAAATGTCGCCTTCGGGCAGGCCCAGTTCGCGCGCCTTGAGCAGGCGGCGCATGATCTTGCCCGATCGTGTCTTCGGCAGGGTCTTGCGGAACTCGATGGTGCGCGGCGCCACCGCCGGGCCGAGCTTCTTGCGGGCATGGCCGCGGATCGATTTCTCCAGCTCCTCGGACGGCTCGAAGCCCGGATTGAGCGAGACATAGGCCTTGACCACCTCGCCGGCGGTCTCGTCCGGCAGGCCGATGACGCCGGCCTCGGCGACCGCCTCGTGCTCGATCAGGGCGCTTTCCACCTCGAACGGCCCGATCAGGTGACCCGACGACTTGATCAGGTCGTCGGCCCGGCCGACAAACCAGAAATAGCCGTCCTGGTCCTGCATGGCGAGGTCGCCGGAAATGTACCAGTCGCCGGCAAAGGTCTTTTTGTAGCGCGCCTCCTCATGCAGGTAGGCTCGCATCATCGACGGCCAGCCGACCTTCAATGCGAGGTCGCCGATTTCGCCTGGCTTGCAGGGTGTCACATTGCCGGCTTCGACGGTGACGACCGCCGCCTCGATCCCCGGCAGGGGCATGCCCATGGAGCCGGGCTTGATGTCCATGTCCATGGTGTTGGCGATCATGATGCCGCCGGTTTCGGTCTGCCACCAGTTGTCGTGAAACGGCAGGCCGAAAACCTCGTTGCCCCAGACCACGGCCTCGGGGTTGAGCGGCTCGCCGACGCTGGCGAGAAATCTCAGCGAAGAGAAATCATAGCCCCTGGCGGCGTCCTTGCCTGCCCGCATCATCATGCGGATGGCGGTGGGCGCGGTGTACCAGACCTCGACCTTCTCGCGCTCAAGCGTGCCGTACCAGCGCTCGAGATCGAACTCCGCCTCGTCGATGACCAGGGTGGCGCGGTGCACCAGCGGCGCGATGATGCCGTAGGAGGTGCCGGTGACCCAGCCCGGATCGGCCGTGCACCAGTAAACGACACCGGGCTTGAGCTCCAGCGCGTAGCGACCGGTGGAGGCGTGGTTGACCACGGCCTTGTGGACGTGGACCGCGCCCTTTGGACGGCCCGTCGTGCCCGAGGTGAAGTGGATCAGCGCCTCGTCTTCGGGCTGGGTGTGCACCACGTCGAAGTCGGGTGACGCCGCGGCCATGGCCGGGCCGAGCGCCACGCAGCCTTCCGGCGCGTCCTCGCCGACAATCAGCACCAGCCGCATCGAGGGGATGTCCTTGATCCACGGCTCGATCTTGCGCCGGTAGATGGCCTCGGTGGTCACCAGCGCATTGGCCTCGCCGATTTCCATCCGGGTCTGGATCGGTTCGGGCCCGAAGGCGGAGAACAGAGGCGTG
>JAHJUC010000083.1 GCA_018829385.1 Alphaproteobacteria bacterium | reverse complement strand
TTCGAACCGCGCGTCGGCAGAAACCGGAATGCGACATCATATCAATATCTTGGAGGGGTGGCCGAGCGGTTTAAGGCACCGGTCTTGAAAACCGGCGTGCGGGAGACCGTACCGTGGGTTCGAATCCCACCCCCTCCGCCATTGTCTGACTTCACGCTGTCGCCCTTCGGGCTTCGCTCCAGTCGGGGCCTCGCATGAGCTCCGACGGCCCTTGGCATTGCGAACCCTGCGGGTTCGAAATGTCTCCGCTGCTCTCCGCCATCTTCGCCAGTAAATTATTGATAATAATAATAAATTTCGATGACTGCTGCCTGGTGTGCATCTTTGTGTGCACTTTGTTTCCGGCTTCGTGCGAGGAATGTCTGGTAACTGGAAAGGCAGCCTCCGGGCAGGTCCCCCGCGCTTCAGGCCTTGAGTGCCCCGGCATCATTCCTGTGCAGCTGGTGCCACCGGGGCGACCGGGGCCGGCTGATCGGAGGCAGCGCCGAGGATGAAGAACACCTTCCGCACAAAACCGAGGTTCTCCCAGGTGCCGCGAAAGCCCGCAGCGACAACGAAACTGTCGCCGGGCCCGAAAGTCCTTGAACTGCCCGCGGCATCGGTAAGGCGCACCTGCCCTTCGAGAATGTGGCACATCTCGTCGTAATCGCAGTCACAGCGCTCGAGATGCGGACCCGCTTCCCAGATGCCGCTGATCGCGCGCCCGTCGCCGGACCCGAAACAGCGCCAGCTTCTGGCGGTATAGGGTGCATCGACCAGCGCGGGATCATGGACACGGATCTCGCGCGGTTGGGCGCTGGTGTCGAAGGCAATCACATTGGCGGGGGAAGCATCGCAACGGGTCATGGGTGTCTCTCGGGGATGTCTCAGGAAGCAAAGCCGATGCCCATGGCATCAAGCAGGCGCAGGAAGGGCGGTCGCCGGCCGGTCAGGTCTTCCTGCGCCAGCCCCTTCTGCGCCAGCTGAACGGCAAGGCTGCGCAAGGGTTCGGGCGGGAACGGCACCGGCCAGCGCCGCGGCATTCTCAGCCGCGTGCGCTCGGTGTCCCGGTGCGCGAGCAGGTCCAGCATGGTCAGCGCCGCAAAGCGGCTGGCCGACACCCCCTGCCCGGTAAACCCCATGGCATAGGCAACGCGGCCGCCCATCGCCCGGCCGGCGAAGAATGTCGTCCGCGCCGATGTATCAATGATTCCGCCCCAGGCGTGGCTGAACGAAACCCCGGCGAGACTGGGAAAAGTTGCCGCAAACCGGGTGGCCAGCCGCTCGAAGCTCTCGCTCCGTTGCAGGTTGGCAGGCTCGCGGCCGCTGCCATAATGGTAGATGGCGTCATACCCGGCCCAGAGCATGCGCCCGTCCGGCGTCTTGCGGAAATAGTGAAACTGGTTGCCGCTGTCGGCGATGCCGTGGTCACCGGTCCAGCCGATGCTCGCCCATTGCGCTTGACTGAGCGGTTCGGTGACGAGCGAATAGTCATAGATCGGGATAAAGGCGGCTCTGAGCCGCTTGAGCAACGGCATGGCGGCGTTGGTCGCAAGCATCACCCTGGATGCCGTGACACGCACCTGCCCTGTCTCGAGGACGATGTCCGCCCCCGCGGGCGAGATCCCGGTGACGGGGCTGTGCTCAAAGATCTCGACGCCCTTGGCAAGGCAGACACGCCGCAGCTCGCTGACGGTCCTGGTCGGATGGATCAGGGCATAATTGGGTTCGAACAGGCCTGCCACATAGGCCGGGCTGTCGAGCTTTTCCGCAAGCTGGGCGCCGGAAAGCAGCGTGCATTCGATCCCGAAGCGCTCGTAGTTCCGCGCCATCGCCTGAAGACCCTCGACCTGCCAGGGCGTGGCGGCGACATTGAGTTTGCCCGACAGCATGAAGCCCGCATCGATGCCGTAATCTTCCAGATCCCGTTGATAATCGACCAGATTCTGCCGGCCGAGCCGGATCAGGGTTTCGGCTTCTCCCGGATGCCGGGCGAGCGCATTGGAGACACCATGCGATATCGACGGCGCGCAGAAGCCGCCGGTGCGGCCGCTCGCCTCCTGCCCGCAGCGTCCGGCTTCGAGGAGGACAATCCGGGCGTCCGGCTGCTGCTCGCGCGCCTTCAGCGCCGCCCAGAGCCCGGTAAACCCGCCGCCGACAATTGCCAGGTCACAGCGCGTATCGGCAGACAGCGCGGGGCATGCAGGCGCGGCATCGACCGCGCTCATCCAGTAAGGCTCGGCGCTGGTGTTGGACAGAGCGGCGATCATGGCTTGAGGTACCAGCCCCATGTCCGCGTATGGTCATAGCGGGTGATCTGCTTGATCTCGCGGAAGCCCATGAAGCCCGCGGTGCCAAGTTCGCGCCCGATGCCGGAAGACTTGTAGCCACCCCACGGCACCTGGGTGAATGTCGGCTGCGAGCAGTTGATCCAGATGATGCCGGCGCGTAATTTCGATGCGACGCGTTCGCAGCGCGCGAGATCATCCGACATGACCGCTCCGGCAAGGCCATAGACGCTGTCATTGGCAAGCGCCAGAGCTTCCTCCTCTGTGTCGAACGGATTGACGCAGACCACCGGCCCGAAGATCTCCTCGCGCCAGATGCTTGCATCGGTGGGCACATCGGCGAAGATCGTCGGCGCGATGTAGTAGCCGGTGTTCATGCCCGCAGGTCTTCCGCCACCGGTCACCAGGCGCGCGCTGGTGGCCTTGCCCGCCTCGATCGCGGCAAGCACCTTGTCGTATTGCTGCCTTGAGACCACCGGTCCCAGCTTCACGCCGGGTGCATCGCCCGGTCCGATGCTGATCGCTTCGGTGGCTTCAACCAGCCGCTGCATCAGCCTGGGATAGAGCCCGCGCTGGACCAGCACCCGCGACGTCGCGGAACACACCTCGCCCTTGTTCCAG
>JAHJUC010000602.1 GCA_018829385.1 Alphaproteobacteria bacterium | reverse complement strand
TTCCAAGTCCAAGGGCAAGTCGATTGCCTCCCTCGCCACGCTCGCCGCCAGTGCCATCGGGCCGGCGCTCGAATGGCTGGCCGACAGCCACGGGCTGGAATGGATCGTGCTGGACGACTTTCTCTATCCCGGCCATTCGCGCCACCGCATGCATGCCGTGCCCGAGAAGACCGGTGCAGCACTGGAAGCGCGGCTGCTGGCTGCCGCCGAGGCCGCTGGGATCCCGGTTGTCACCGAAGCACATGTCACTGCGCTCTTCACGGAAGGCGAGGACCGGATCGCAGCGGTTGGGATCACCCGTCCTGATGGGGCCAGGGAAGTGCTGGCTTGCCAAGCGCTTGTGCTCGCCTGCAACGGCTTTGGCGGCAATTCCGCCCTGGTGCGGCGGCATATTCCCGAGATTGCCGACGGTCTCTACTATGGTCACCAGGGCAACACCGGCGATGCACTGATCTGGGGCGAGGCGCTGGGCGCGCGTATCGAGCATTTATCCGGTTATCAAGGCCACGGTTCGCTGGCGCATCCGCACGGTATCCTGATTTCCTGGGCGCTGATGATGGAGGGGGGAATCCAGGTCAACAGCGAGGGCTCACGCTTTTCCAACGAGCATGGCGGCTATTCCGAACAGGCCGTCAATGTGCTGGCGCAGCCGGGCGGTATCGCATGGAACATTTATGACGCGCGGCTGCACGCTTTCGCCCAGGGCTTTCCGGATTATCGGGAGGCGGTGGCGGCGGGCGCCGTGCGGGAGGCGGCCGATGTGACGGAGCTTGCCCGCGTAACCGGTTTGCCGGAAGCGGCGTTGTCGCAGACGCTTTCCGAAGTGGCGACTTATCAATCCGGCCAGACACCCGATCCGTTTGGCCGCGATTTCACCGGCAAGCCGGTGCTGACGGCGCCGTACCATGCGGTCAAGGTGACGGGGGCGCTGTTTCACACCCAGGGTGGGCTGATGATTGATGAGCAGGCGCGGGTGGTGCGTGAAGACGGTTCGCCGTTTGCCAATCTGTTTGCAGGCGGAGGGGCCGCCTGCGGGGTATCCGGCCCCGATGTGGCAGGCTATCTTTCCGGAAACGGACTGCTAACAGCAATCGCTTTCGGCTCCGTCGCCGGCGCGTCTGCGGGGAGCCTAGCGATGCCTGGTTCAATCGCGAAAACCGCGGACTGAGTTTGCACTCGGCCCCTTCCGCTTGTTTCGGTGTGCATCAAACGCAAAGCATTCAACCCCGATTGTGATCCCTGAAGCTCTTGCGGAACCGATCGTTAAGCTGCGCAATTCCCGCTTCGGGCTCAAGGCGTCCGCGCAAGACATCGGCGACGATGTCCGATCCTTCTTCCTGGAATTGCATGTAGCCATCATGGCGCGGCCGCAGCCAGGCGGTCTCGTGGGTCAGCCGTGTGTTGAAATAGGCGTCGAGCACAGGGGCATTGACCGCGGGGTCGCTCCAGGCAAGCGCATTGCCCGGCTGGCCATTGGACTTCGCGTAAAGACCGGACTGGCATTCGGCGCCGGCAAGCCACACAGCAAATTCGGTGCAGAGTTCCGGGTGCGCGGTCCTTGATGAAATTGCGATGCCGGTGCCTCCCAGGGCCGAGCCCAAAGGTCCGGAGCGGCCCAGCACCGGCATGTCGGTGAAGCTGATGCGGTTGGCCCGATAGCCTTCATTGGCATAGCCCTTGTAGAGGTAGACCAGCGGAACGAGGTGATAGCGATCGGACGAGGCAAGCTCATCCAGCACCGCGATCGGGTCCATCGTGAAGAAAGCTTCATCCATGTGGCGCGAGACGGCGCGGAGAGCGGCCAGGACCTGCAGCCCTGTCTCGGTGTCGATGAGGTCACCGAAGCTCGTGGCGCACGGGCGGCCGAGATTGGCGGCAAGGGTGAAGAAACTCATCAGCACGTGCGGCGACCGCATCGGCCAGATGACGTGACCGTCTTCTGCCTTGCGGATGACATCGCTCCAGCGCTCGACCCGGGGCGAGAGGTCGGCGCGGTGCGCCTGGACCTGGGTTGCGGCATCGATCGGCAGCGCCCATTGCTTGCCATGCAAAAAATAGCTCTGGAAGCTGCGGCCGACGGACTGGTTGGCGAGTTCCGTCAGCGCATCCTCACTTGCATGGGTCTCGAATGGCAGAAGACAGCCCTGGTCGGCGACGGATCCGACATGCGGATGATCAATCACCATCAGATCGTACATGGCCGCGAGTTCGTCCACCGGCGTCGTCTCGAATCCCTGCAGCGAGCGCTTGTCCCAGGAGATGGAGACGCCGGGACGGGATTTTGCAAAGGCTGCTGCTGCAGCAACGACCGGATCGTATCCGCGCGGGTCCGACCAGGTCATGCCCGTCAATTTGATCAAGGCTGTCATAAGATCCTCCAGAATGCCGGGGAGAGCCTACAATCACGCATTTATTTGTGAAAGTAGTATTTATATATCGGTATTAACTGGCTGTAGTGGCCATATGCTGGCTGTTCCGCGGAATGGTCGTGGCCGACGCCCCCATCAAGGGCGGGTCAGTCGGTTTACCGCTGCGCCCGAGCGGCGCGATACTGCTCAAGGGATGGGTCCGGGCGGCGACCGGTAGTCCGGCTCGGTCCTGGCTCGGCCAATGGACAGGCTGGACCGCCGAACCATCTGGCCGGGCGGGACTGCGCTTTGCGCGCCGGACCCTGGTGCGGCCGGTCGTTCTCCGGCTATTGGCCGGTTTCGAGACCCCAAAGGGAGCCCGAAAGGCAGCCATGAAGGTGGTCTTCGATCCGGCAGGGTCCGACGATCTGCCAATATCCTATTGAAAAAACGTCGCAATCCCTTGCTTTCCGGGCTTTTCGGCGATGCCTGGCCAGGTTTTTTCCACCCGGTCAAAAAAAATGACAGATTTACGAAAAAATGCAGTTGACTCTTTTGGGTGCTGGCCCCTATAAACCGCTCACACAACGAGGGCGGCGCGCCGCTGGCGCCAACGAGTTCGCCCTCAAGTTAGGAAGAGGACCGGGTCACCGGTTCT
>JAHJUC010000082.1 GCA_018829385.1 Alphaproteobacteria bacterium | reverse complement strand
CCTGTCCCAGGCCTTGGCATCGGCTTCGGAGAATGCCGCGATCCGGGCCCGGGTTTCACCCGCTCCGGTGCTCACCCCCATCCACTTGCCATCATCGAAAACGCTGGCAAAACAATGCGTAGCAGGCGCGAACTCCAGCCCCCGGCCAATCAGGTCCGCGCCATAGGCCTTGAAAAACCCGGAACCCGCAAACAGGCTCAGATTCATGGCCGCCCAGTCATGACGAAATCCCGGTACCGTCAGCTCGAGCGTCTTGACCGCCCCGCCAGGCGTCGCAGCCTGCTCGAACACGCCGACACGCCAGCCTTTCGCGCCCAGATGGACCGCACAGGCCAGACTGTTCACGCCGGCGCCAACAATTATCGCGTCATACTCACTCTGCACCGCGGTAACTCTCCGTTCGAGATTTATAATTGCAAATGCATATTATTTTGTCTAGCATCTATTTATCGCAGAACGGCGGCCCACAACCTGGGCTGCAAACAGGAACACAACAGGGCCCTGCCAGAGGAGGATCACTCATGAACGCTGCAGAAACACTGGGCAATCTCGCCGCAATGCTGCTTGAGGGAAAAGTCGAGGTCGTCGACCTCTCCGGATCGCTCGGCCCGGATACGCCTCTTCTCAAGCTGCCGCCGGACTTCGCCAAGGACACGCCGAAGATCGAGGTCCACAGGATTTCCGAGTACGACAGTGACGGTCCGTTCTGGGCCTGGAACTGGCTCAAGATCGGCGAGCATTCCGGCACCCATTTCGATGCGCCGCATCACTGGATCACCGGCAAGGACTATGCCGACGGCTACACCGACACCATTCCGCAGCAGAACTTCGTCGCCCCGGTCAACGTCATCGATTGCTCCGCCGAGGTGGCCAAGAACCCCGACTTCCTGCTCGACGCCGCCGGTGTGAAAGCCTGGGAAGCCAAGCACGGCGAGATCAAGCCCGGCGAATGGGTGGTGATGCGCACCGATTGGGACTCGCGCGCCGGCGATGAGGACGCCTATCTCAACGCCGACGAAACCGGTCCGCATTCGCCTGGCCCCACCGTCGACTGCATCCAGTACATCCTGTCCAAGGGAGCCATCGGCTGGGGCACGCAGTGCATCGGCACCGATGCAGGTCAGGCCGGCGGCATGGAGCCGCCGTTCCCGGCGCACAACCTGCTGCACGCGGCCAACAAATACGGTCTCGCCTCGCTCGCCAACCTGAGCAAGCTGCCGCCCAAGGGCGCTGTCCTGATCGCCGCGCCCTTGAAACTGGTCAAGGGCACCGGCAGTCCGATCCGCGCTATGGCGCTGGTTGCACGCAGCTAAGGCCGCATCCGCGCCGGAGACCAGCATAATGGCAGATTATGACCATATCATCGTGGGCAGCGGCATCAATGCGCTCGTTGCCGCGGCCATGCTTTCCTCGAAAGGGAAACGCGTGCTGGTTCTCGAACGCAGCGACCGCTTCGGCGGTTGCATGCGCACCGAGGAAATCACCTTGCCGGGGTTCCACCATGACGTCATGGCGGCGACCTTCGTGCTCTTCCTCACCTCCCCCGCCCATGCCGCGCTCGGATCCGATCTGGCGCGGCATGGGCTGGAGTTCTGCCACACGCCGCACCCGACGGCTGTGCTGAGGCCCGACGGCTCCTCGCTGGTCCTGACCACCGACCGCGCGGCCAACATCAAGACTTTCAATGGCATCGCAGCCGGCGATGGCGACCGCCACGGCGCCGATGTCGGCGCGATCGAGGCCGACGCGCCCTTCCTCTTCGCCCTGCTCGGCGGCGAATTGTGGAGCTGGCCAACCGCCAAGCTGATGATCCAGCAGGCATGGAAGCGCGGCCTTCGCGGTCTCGCCGCCTGGATGGGCGAGGCCCTGCGCCCCACCCGGGCCTGGCTCGAGGCCGGTTACACCTCGGGCCTTGTCCAGGCGCTCTGGGCGCCATGGGCGCTGCACACCGGATTGACAACAGAGTCCGCCTATGGCGGCCAGATGGGCAAGGTCATCGCCTTTGCCCTTGAGGCCGCCGGTGCGCCGGTGGTCAAGGGCGGCGCCGGACAGGCGGTCGAAGCCTTCAGGCGGCTGATCGAGGAAAAAGGCGGCGAACTGCGCAGCAGCGCCGATGTCGACCGGATCCTGCTGCAGAACGGCAAGGCCACCGGCGTCAGGCTTGCCGACGGCACCGAGCTTTCCGCATCCCATGTCATCTGTTCCGTCGCCCCCGGCCAGCTCTACAACCGGCTATTGCGCGACGACACCAAAGAACTTCCCGACAGCGTCACCTCCGGCCTGAGCCAGTTCCGCCACGGCCGCGGCAATTTCCAGCTGCACTATGCCATTGACGGACCGATCAACTGGAAGTCGGAAGGTCTCGAGGATGTCGCCCTCATCCACCTGGCCGAAAGCATCGATTCGGTTTCCAAATCCTCCAACGAGGCCGAGCGCGGCATGCTGCCGGTGACGCCGACCATCTGCGTTGGCCAGCCGCACCGGCTCGATCCGTCGCGCTGCCCGGAGGGCAAGTCGATCCTGTGGCTGCAGATCCCCGACGCGCCGCGTGACCTCAAGGGCGACGCCGCCGGCGAGATCGCGACCGATGGCGTCTGGAGCGAAGCCACCCGCGAAGCCTTTGCCGACCGCATCGAAGCCATTCTCGCCGCCCATATCGAGGGCTTCGGCGACAGCGTGCTGGCCCGCAAGGCCTATTCGCCGGTGGATCTCGAAACCATGAACATCAACCTGGTTGGCGGCGATCCCTATGGCGGCTCCTGTGCGCTTGATCAGTTCTTCATCTGGCGGCCCTTCCCGCAGTCGAAGAACAACGCGACCGCGATCGAGAACCTGCATCACATCGGCGCCTCGACCCATCCCGGTCCCGGGCTTGGCGGCGGCTCGGGCTTCCTTCTGGCAAAGAGGTTGGGCGGATGAACGAGGCCAAAGCACCAGAGACTGAAAAGGCCGAACCGTTTCAGCGCCTTGGCGAAATCGGACTGTCCAATTTCGCGCCCTACCTGATGAACCGCATCATGGGCCGCTACAATGCCGATCTGCGGCAGGAAATGACCGGCCTGGGGCTGACAACACCGAAGATGCGGGCGCTTGCGGTGCTCTCGGTCATCGACGACCTGCCGATCAGCGACCTTGCGGTCTATGCCGTGGTTGAGCAGTCGACACTGAGCCGCGCCCTCGACCAGCTCGCGTCCGACGGCCTTGTCCGGCGCGCGCCCGACCCCAATGACAGCCGGGTAACACGCATCGGCATCACTGATACGGGCCGCGCGGCACTCGACCAGCTCTGGCCCTCGATGGCCCGGATCTATGCGCAGATGTTCAAGGATATCCCGGACGAAGAGCGCCAGGCCTTCGTCACCACCTTGCAGAAAATGCTCAAGAACATCCGCAAGCACGATTTCTAATGACGGGAAAGACACAGCATGGCTGAACGCTCATTCGCCAAGGAAGTCCAGAAGCTCAAGATCGGGGAAGGTGAAACCTTCTCCGGCGAGGGCATTCTGGCGCTGACCAAGGCGCTTCTGGAAGCCGGCGTCGGCTATGTCGGCGGCTACCAGGGCGCGCCGATCAGCCACCTGATGGACGTGCTTGCCGATGCCGAGGAGATCCTCACCGAACTCGGCGTGCGCTACGAGGCCAATGCCTCCGAAGCGGCAGCCGCGGCGATGCTGGCGGCTTCCGTCCACTATCCGATCCGCGGCGCGGTGACCTTCAAGGGACCGGTCGGCGTCAACGTCGCCTCCGATGCGCTCGCCAACCTCTCGTCGTCCGGCGTCACCGGCGG
>JAHJUC010000601.1 GCA_018829385.1 Alphaproteobacteria bacterium | reverse complement strand
TTTGTCCGCCACTACGGGGAGGAGAAAAGCCCGCGCGACTGGCCGTTGAGCCCGGTGCCGGTGATCCAGCCCGCCCGCGAATGGCAGGCGCTGGGCGAAGGCCTGGCGGAACGCGCCGAGCTGCTCGAAACCATCGTGGCCGACCTTTATGGAGAGAACCGTCTGGTTGAGCAGGGTCACCTCCCCGCGGGCCTGATTGCCTCCAATCCCGAATGGTTGCGCCCGCTCATCGGCGTGAAGCCCGCCTCCGGGCACTTCCTGCATTTCCTGGCCTTCGAGATCGGTCGCGGGGCCGATGGCGGCTGGTGGGTTCTGGGCGACCGGACCCAGGCGCCGTCGGGCGCCGGATATGCGCTTGAAAACCGGGTCGCCTCGGTTCGGGCTTTCCCGGGCTATTACAGCGGTTCCAACGTCGAACGCCTGGCGGGTTTTTTCCGCAGTTTTCGCGACGGACTCAATGCGATGCGGCGCGAGGAGGGCAGCCGGGCGGGGATCCTGACGCCCGGACCGATGAACGACACCTATTTCGAGCACGCCTACATCGCCCGGTATCTCGGCATGATGCTGCTCGAAGGCGACGACCTGGTGGTCGACGACGGCCGGCTGATGGTGCGCACCGTGTCCGGTCCCAAGCCGATCAGCGTGCTCTGGCGGCGGATGGATGCGGCCTGGTCCGATCCGCTGGAGCTTGAAGCAAGCTCGCGCCTCGGCACACCGGGCCTGCTCGGCGCCGTACGCTCGCAGGGCGTGACCATGATCAATGCGCTTGGCGCCGGCGTGCTTGAAAGCCGTGCCTTTCTCGCCTTCCTGCCGCGTCTTTCGGAAGTCCTGCATGGCAAGCCGCTTGCGATCCCCAACATCGCGACATGGTGGTGCGGAGGGGAAACCGAGCGCGCCCATGTCCGCGCCAATGCCGGTGCGATGCTGATCGGCCCGGCCAATTCGACACGCCTGCCGCTGGAACTGGAACCCGGCGCGGTACTGCGCGCAGACATGTCAGGCATCGGCCTCGATCTCGAGACCTGGCTTGAGAAGGAAGGACGCAACCTGATCGGCCAGGAGCTGGTTTCGCTGTCGACGACGCCGGCCTGGGAAGATGGGAGGCTGGAGCCGAAGCCGATGCGTATCCGCGTCTTCATGGCCCGGACCCGCGACGGCTGGCAACTGATGCCCGGCGGTTTTGCCCGACTGGCCGCAACCAGCCAGGATCCGTCAGCAGTGTCGTTGCGCAGTGGCGGCACGGTGGCCGATGTCTGGGTGGTCTCCGACAAGCCGGTGTCCGAGGACACCATGCTTTCCCACACCGACGAGGTGTTCGTACGGACCTCGCCCGGGTTGCTGCCAAGCCGCGCCGCCGACAACCTGTTCTGGCTCGGCCGCTATGTCGAGCGGGCGGAAGGGCAGATGCGCCTGACCCGGGCCTATATGAGCCGGCTGCCGGAAACCCCGGCCGGCGGTACCCCGCTGATGAGCAGGCTTGAGACCTATCTGGAAGATCATGGCCTCGACATCGCCGAAGGCGTTCCCGCAAGTCTTGAGCGGACGATCGCGATGGCCGTCAACGCCGCAAACCAGGTCCGTGACCGGTTCTCGGTCGACGCATGGGCATCGCTGGCCGATCTCGAACGCACGGTCGGCAACATGCGCAGGACCGTGGTCCCCGGCGATGATGCAGCCTCTGCCATGGGCGTGCTGTTGCGCAAGATCACCGGGTTTTCCGGCCTGGTGCATGAAAACATGTACCGCTTCAGCGGCTGGAGGTTTTTGACCATTGGCCGGTCGCTGGAACGCGCCATCGCCATGGCCGACCTGCTCGCGGACTTCGCGGAATGGTCCGGCCCGCATGGCGGGTTTGAGTTGTGCGTCGAGGTCGGTGACAGCGTCATGACCCATCGCAGGCGTTATCCGGTGGCGGCCAGCCGCGACACGGTTGTCGACCTCTTGGCGCTCGACCCGCTCAACCCGCGATCGATCGCCTTCCACATTGATGAAATCCGCGACCAGGTCAGCCTTCTGCCCGGAGCGGATGTCAACGGGCAATTGTCCCAACTGTCCCGTGCGGTGCTGCGCGTGCAGGCCGACCTCTCCGTCAACACGCCGCAAAGCCTCGACCAGTCCAGGCTGGTGGAACTGCGGCAGGCGATCGGGCTGCTGACCAATGATCTGCACGCCCAGTTTCTCGAGTGACGATGCTCTACGACATCAAGCTCGGCATCAATTACATCTTTCAGGCGCCAGCTGCCGGCGCCCGCCAGATCCTACATGCGATGCCGTTGACCATCCCCGGCCGCCAGCGCCTGATCGCCGGCAGCATCGATATCGACCCGGCGCCGGCCATGCGTCGCGAACGCCAGGATTTCTTCGGCAACAGGCTGACCGAGATCGCTTTCACCGAGCCCCACAGCAAGGTCGTGATCGCGCTCAAGGCCCGGGTGGAAGTGACGGGCGGAGCCGAACCTGCGGCAGCTTCGGCCGATCTTCAGAACCTGATCAAGGCCCTCGACGGCGAAGCCGATCTCGGACCCCGGTCGCCCTTGCACTTCCTGCCGACGTCTCCCTACGCCAGGCCCGATGCGGCGATTGCGGATTGGGCGCAGACGCAGTCCCGGGCGGGACGGGGTTGCGCGGAGATCGTTGCGGACCTCGGGCTGGCGCTGCACCGGGAGATGCGGTTTGACGCCGAAGCGACAACCGTCGACACGCCTGCCGCCGAGGCCTTCGGCAACCGGCATGGCGTCTGCCAGGATTTCACCCACATCATGATCATTGCACTGAGGAGCCTGGGTATCCCGGCCGGCTATGTCAGCGGTTACCTGCGAACCCTGCCGCCGCCCGGCCAGGAGCGCCTCGAGGGTGCGGATGCCATGCATGCCTGGGTGTCGGCCTGGTGCGGTCCTGGTGTCGGCTGGGTGGAGTACGATCCGACCAACGCGGTTTTCGCGGGGACCGATCACATCGTGGTGGCTTACGGCCGCGACTATGCCGATGTCGCGCCGGTGCGCGGCGCCATGCGCACCGCGGGCGGACAGACCAGCAATCAGTCGGTCGATGTGGCGCCGGTCGGCGAGTAGATCCCGGGTTCAGCGTCCGCGGATGCGCGGGTCGAGCGCGTCGCGCAGGCCGTCGCCGATATAGTTGACGCTCAGCACGGTCAGCGAGATCGCCAGACCCGGCCAGAACACCCGCTCCGGATATTGCTGCAGGTAGTCGATCGCATCAAACAAGAGCCGTCCCCAGGTCGGGAAATCCGGCGGGAAGCCGAGACCGAGGAACGACAGCGCCGATTCCGTGATGATCGCGGTGGCGATCCCCAGCGTCGCCGAAACCATGATCGGCGAGAGCACGTTGGGCAGGATGTGGCGCAGGATCATGCGCCGGGACGGCGTGCCGATCGAACGCGCGGCGAGCACGAACTCCCGCTCCTTCAGCGCCAGCACCTCGCCGCGGACGATGCGCGCGGTCTGCATCCAGCTGGTTACGCCGATGGCGGAAACGATCAGGATGAACGTGCCCATCTCGGGGCCGAAGCTGCGCGACAGGGTTTCGCGGAACAGCATCACCATGACCAGCAGCAGCGGCAGCAGCGGCAGCGCCAGAAACAGGTCGGTCAGCCCCATCAGAAGGCCGTCAAGCTTGCGGAAAAACCCGGCCACCACGCCGATCAGGGTTCCGAGCAGAACGCTGATCAGCATCGCGGTGAGGCCGACGGCGATCGAGACCTGTCCGCCTGCCATCATCCGCGCCAGGATGTCCCGGCCCAGCTGGTCGGTGCCGAACGGGTGAGCCAGGCTGGGTCCGGAGTTTCTGGCGCGAATGTCGATGAAGGTCGGCTCGATGGTCCACAGCAGCGGGCCGATGGTCACGGCCAGCACGATGAACAGGAACACCGCCGCGCCGAACAGCGCGCCCTTGTGTGTCTTGAACTGGTCCCAGACGTCCCACCATTGCGAGCGTCCCGACGTGTCGGCCTTTACCGGTTCCAGCATGGGAGCGTCAGTCATAGCGGATCCTCGGATCAAGCAGGCCGTACAGCACGTCGGCGATGAGATTGCACAGCACGATCAGCACGGCAAAGATGAAGGCCAGCGTCTGCACCATCGGCAGGTCGTTCGCGTAGATCGCGGTGATCAGCAACTGACCCAGCCCGTTCACCTTGAAGATCTGTTCGGTGATGATGGCGCCGCCGAAAATAGACGGGATGCCGAGCGCGATGACAGTGACCACCGGGATCATCGAATTGCGCAGCACGTGCACCAGCAGCACCACCTTCTCGGTCATGCCCTTGGCCCGGGCGGTGCGGACATAGTCATGATTGAGGTTGTCGAGCATCGAGGCGCGCATGAAACGGGACAGTTGCGCCGTTGTCTGCAGCGCCAGCACCATGACCGGCAGCGTCATCTGGCGGATCTGCTGGCCGAAGCTCTCGAAATCATTGACCACGAGTGTGGTGTCGTAGATCGACGGGAACCACGGCAGCATGATCGCGAAGAACACGATCATCAGAACGCCCGAGAAGAACGGCGGAACCGAGAATCCGATCATCGAAATGAAGGTGCCGACCTGGTCGAACCAGGAATACTGCCGGTAGGCCGAGATGATGCCGATCGGCAGCGCGATCAGAACGCCCACCAGATAGGCAAGTCCGACCACCCAGAGGGTCTGCGGCAAGCGCTGGATGATAATGTCGAACACCGGCGCGCGGAACTGCCAGGAGACAATGCGTTGCATGCCTTCGGAAAAGCTGGTGCCCGCAACCCAGTCGACAAAGACGAGCGGCTCGACCCAGAAGAACTGCTTGGCCCACAGCAGGTAGCGGACATAGGCGGGGGAATCGAGACCCAGCGCGTCGCGCATCTTCTGGCGCACTTCGGGCGGGATGCTCAGCGGCTGGTCGGCCAGCGGATCGCCCGGCGCCAGGTCGAGCAGCAGGAAGATGATCAGACTGATGAGCACAAGCGTCGGAATCGCCAACAACAATCGTCGGAATGTAAAAGTCAGCATAAGCGACGCCTCGGTTCAGCAGTTTGGCGCGGAAAATGTACAGGGGAGGGGAATGGCCCCGCCGGAGCGGGACCATTCATTGTCTGCATTACTTGATGCGGTACCAGTCCGCGACATTCCACAACTCGGAATCCCAGGTGTTGAGGACAACACCGCCGAGGCTGCTGGAATGGGCCGAAACGCGGCCACGATCGACCAGCGGCACGATGGTCATCGTGTCCTTGGTGATCATGTCGTTGAGCTTCTTGGCGATTTCGGCGCGCTTGGAGATTTCGCCGGTCTTGCCGAGTTCGGCAACCAGTTCATCATAGGCCGGATCGCAGAAGCGGTTGATGTTCTCGCCCTGCCACTGTGTTTCCGGCCGGGGAGCCTTTTCGCAGGTGTACTGGCCCAGATACTGCTCCGGATCGGTTCCGTCGAAGTTGTTGGCGTACATTTCGACGTCCGCATAGAACTTCTGGAAGGTGTCAGGCGATGCCGGATCGCCGCCGAAGAACACGGATGCATCGATGTTCTTCAGTTCGGTCTCCACGCCGATATCGGCCCACCACTGCTTGATCAGGGCCTGGAAGTCCTGGCGCACGGCGTTGGTCGAGGTCTGGTAGAGAAGCTTCAGCTTCATGCCGTCCTTTTCGCGCACGCCATCGGCGCCAACGGTCCAGCCGGCTTCGTCAAGCAGAGCCTTGGCACCTTCCACGTCCTGCGTCAGGCATTCGGTGTTGTCCGATGCAAACAGTTCCGGTGCGGGAACCAGGTTGCAGGTCGGGCGGCCGGCCTGGCCGTAGCCGATTTCGACCAGCAGGTTGCGGTCGATCGCCATCGAAAGCGCCTTGCGCACCTTCAAGTCCGAAAGGATAGGATGCGGGTGCTTGGCGGTGGCGCGCTCGCCTTCCGGCAGGTCCGGCGACGGGTTGGTCATGTTCATTTCGATACGCTCGACCAGCGTGCCGAAGCCCGAAATCGGCATACCCTTGCCGCCTTCGGCCATCTTGGCGATCACGTCGGGTGCGAGCTGCAGGTTCCAGGCATAGTCGTACTCGCCGGTTTCCATCACGGCGCGGCCTGCTGCTGCCGCGTCGCCGCCGCCCTTGAAGGTGAGCGTCGCGAAGGCAGGCTTGGCCGCATCGCGATAATTGTCATTGGCCTTCATGGTGATCACGTCGTTCGGCTTGAAGTCGGTGACGACGAAAGGACCGGTGCCGATCGGGCCGAAGTTGGCCGAGGTGCATTCCTGGGCCTTGGCGCCGAGGCAGTTCTCGAACTGTGCCTTCTGGATGACCGGCGACTGGGCGCCGACGAAGGCTGCGTAGGGGACGGGCTTCGGGCTGGTGAAGTTGACGACGATGGTCAGGTCGTCCGGCGTGTCGATGCTCTTGACGCCGTCGAACTTGGCGCTCTGCGCGCAGCCGCCATCGGGCGCCATGCAGTAGTCGGCGGTGAACTTGACGTCGGCCGAGGTGACCGGGGTGCCGTCAGACCACTTCAGGCCTTCCTTCAGCTTCCAGGTGATCGATGTCAGGTCGGCGGAAACGCCGCCGTTCTCGACGGTCGGAATTTCGTCGACGAGGAAGGGAACCAGTGCGCCCTTCTCGTTGAAGCGGGCCAGCGGCTCGATGACCAGCGACGAAGCCTCGATATCCTTGGTGCCGCCCGACAGATACGGGTTCAGGATCGAGGGCGCCTGCCAGTAGATGATCTTGACTTCGCCATCCGAGCCTCGCTCAGCGTGTGCGACAGGTGCGATCGCCATAGCGGCGACGGCGCCCATCAGAATAGTTCTCAGTTTCATGGCTGTCTCCTTGTTGATTTTTTCAGTTTTTTGTTTCGCCGGCGGTTGGTTCCGCGGTCGTTGTCATGCTCTCGGAATAGAGGTGGCAGGCCACCTGTCTTCCGCCTCCGAAATCATGGACTGCGGGCTCTATCTGCCGGCAGATGTCCATGACTTTCGGGCATCGGGTTGAAAAATTGCAGCCCTTTGGAGGATTGGCTGGCGAGGGCACATCGCCCTGCAGCACGATCGGCTTGCGGTGCCGTTCGGATTCTGGATCCGGCTCCGGCACGGCCGAAAGCAGGGCTTGGGTGTAAGGGTGCAGCGGCTCTGCAAACAATGCTTCCCGCGACGCGATTTCGACAATCCGGCCCAGATACATCACCGCCACCCGGTCGGCGATGTGGCGGACCATCGACAAATCGTGGCTGATGAAAAGGTAGGTGAGGTTCAGCCGGTCCTGCAGTTCCTCAAGCAGATTGACCACCTGCGCCTGGATCGAGACGTCGAGCGCTGCGATAGGTTCGTCGCAGACAATGAATTTCGGGTTCAGCGCCAGCGCCCGCGCAATGCCGATGCGTTGGCGCTGCCCGCCGGAAAATTCATGCGGATAGCGTTTTGCGAAGGCCCGGTTGAGCCCGACCCAGTCCATCAGTTCGTAGATCCGGGCAAGCCTTTCATCCGACGAGAGCTTCATGTGCTCGTCAAGCGGCTCGCCGATGATGCTGGCCACGGTCATCCGCGGGTTGAGGCTGGCCTGTGGATCCTGGAAGATCATCTGCATCATTGGCCGCTTCGAGCGCAGGCTGTCGCGGTCCACATGGGCGATTTCGGAGCCGTTGATTTCCACGGTGCCACCGGTGACATCATAAAGCCGCAGGATCGAGCGGCCGACGGTCGACTTGCCGCAACCCGATTCGCCCACCAGGCCGAGCGTCTCGCCGGGCATGATGTCGAAGCTGATGCCGTCCACCGCCTTGATGTCGCCGACATGGGTCCTGAACAGCCCCGAGTGAATCGGGAAATACATCTTGAGATCCCGCACCTTGACGAGCGGGTTTTCCGAATGGGCTTCAGCCATTGACGGCCTCCGGCTCTGGCGTTGAGGCCTTGTCCAGCAGGAAACAGGCGGCGCGGTGGCCCGGTGCCGAAATCCCGGTCAGTGCCGGATTTTCCTGCGAGCAGCGGTCGAAGGCAAACTTGCACCGGTTGCGGAATGAACAGGCCGCCGGCGCTTCGTACATGATCGGCGGCTGGCCTTCGATGACCTGAAGCTTGTCCGCACGCGGGCCGCGCACCGCCGGAACGGTCTTCAACAGTGCCTGCGTATAGGGATGCTGCGGATCGCGGAAGATTTCGCCCACGGGCCCTTCCTCGACCACCTGGCCTGCATACATCACCATCACCCTGTCGGCGATGCCGGCGATGACGCCGAGATCGTGCGTGATCCAGATGATCGCCATGCCGAGCTTGTGGCGAAGTTCCTTCACCAGTTCGATGATCTGCGCCTGGATGGTCACGTCCAGCGCTGTCGTCGGCTCGTCGGCGATCAGCACCTGCGGATCGCAGGCGAGCGCGATGGCGATCATCACGCGCTGACGCATGCCGCCTGAAAACTGGTGCGGATAATCCTTGAGCCGCCGTTCGGCGTCTGGGATGCCGACAAGCTGCAGAAGCTCGATCGACCGCGCCCGCGCTTGCGCCTTCGACAGGCCCAGATGCGCGCGCAACGGCTCGGCCAGCTGGAAACCGATCGTGTAGACCGGGTTGAGCGATGTCATTGGGTCCTGAAAGATGAAGCCGATCTTGGAGCCGCGCACTTTCCGCAACTCCTCCGGGCTGATCTTGAGCAGGTCCTGACCGTCGAACATCACTGTTCCGTCCCTCATCTCCGCAGGCGGAGAGGGCAGGAGTCGAAGCAGTGACATCATG
>JAHJUC010000600.1 GCA_018829385.1 Alphaproteobacteria bacterium | reverse complement strand
CCGGCGGCCACAAGGTCTGCCCCTATTCGCACGCCACCTCCGGCACGCTCAGCATCACCCCTGAACTTGCCTGACGAATCTGGTCATCAGAGCTGACGACGACAGAGAGAGCCCGAACCATGAGTGGTCCGGGCTCTTTTTAATGATTTAGCCGATGTCTGCTCACAATTCCGTGAGAATGACATGGATCAAGACGTTGGCCGTCAAACCGCGAGTATCGTCTCTATGCCATCAGGATATCATTGCCTTGCTGATGAGGGAGATGAAAATGAACAAGTCAGAAATCGCACGCATCGCCGGTTTTGCCGCCATGAGCCTGGCGTTAACAGGATCGGCGCTGGCCCAGGTGGGTGAAATCCCAGGCAGAAACTTGCCCTATTACCACGGACCCGGAATGATGTGGGGCGGTGGCCAATGGGGAGGTTTTGGTATGGTTCTAGGCCCGATCTTCATGATCCTTATTCTGGTCGGCATCGTTTTCGGCGTCGTCTATATCATGCGTCATTTCGGCGGACTTGGCCCTGCATCGGGTGCCGGGCAGGCCGAGGGACGCGCCTTGGCAATTCTCAGGGAGCGCTATGCCAAGGGCGAGATCGACTCTGCGGAGTATGACGAGCGCAAGGCCAGGCTATCAGACTGACCAAACACGCCTCGATACCATCCGGGCGAGTTCGTTTGGAACGTTTTGAAAGAAGCCACATCATGAAAAGACGCCGTTTTTTGACATCCGCCGCGACGGCTCTTGTTCTTGCACCGGTGGGATTTGGTCTGTCCGGGCGCTTTGCCAGTGCAGCGTCCCGGCCGCGCCTTGAAATGCCGCCGTTGTTGGACACAAGGCAGACGGGACGGGTCTCCCTGGCGGCGGCGGCGGGGAACATGAAGCTGCCGGAGGGGCCGGCAAGCCCGACTGCCGGCTTCAACCAGGATTTTCTCGGTCCGACGATCATCATGCAGAACGGCCCGCTTGCGGCCGAAGTCGGCAACAATCTTGACGAAGCGATCAGCGTGCACTGGCACGGTCTCATGGTGCCCGGCGATCATGATGGCGGCCCTCATCTTCCGGTCCGGCCGGGGCAGCGCTGGTCACCCGATATGAACATTGCCCAGCAGCCTGCAACCGCATGGTATCATTCCCATGTCCACGGACGAACGGCGGAACAGGTCTACAGCGGTCTCGCAGGGGTCATCCACGTAACCGATGGCCGTGATGCGGACCGTGGGCTGCCGGTCGACTACGGGATTGATGATCTGACCCTGGTTCTTCAGGACCGCCGGTTCGACCGCTTCGGACGCATGGTCTACGACCCATCGATGATGGATGTGATGCATGGCTTCATGGGCAACCGGATGCTGGTCAACGGCCAGGCGGGTGCTGTTGCCGCGGTACCTGCGGGATTTGTCCGCCTGCGCCTGCTCAACGGCTCCAACGCCCGCAGTTACACGTTGTCCTTCGACGATGGAAGGATGATGCACCTGATTGCGACCGACGGCGGGTTCTTGCCGGCGCCTGTCGACTTGTCGGTCCTCGGCCTCGCTCCCGGCGAACGGGCCGAAATTCTTGTCGATTTCTCAGGCGGCGGAGCTCCGGTGTTGATGAGCGGCATCGAGCAGCCATTCGGAGTTCTGGAATTCGGCGTCGACGATACAATCCCTGTACGGATCACCAGCCTCCCGGAGGAATTAGGTCCGGAACTCGAGGACCTTGCAGGTACCGAGATTCGCACGCGGCGGATTTCGCTCGACATGGGGATGGGCGGCATGATGATGGGCGGTGGCTTCGCCATCAACCAGCGTCCCTTTGCCATGGACCGTATTGATCTGGAAGTGGCGCTCGGGACGGTCGAGCGGTGGATTGTCCGCAGCGCGATGATTGCTCACCCGTTTCATGTCCATGGAGCGTTTTTCAGGGTCGCAAGCGAGAACGGTGCGCCACCTCGGCCTGAGAATTTGGGCTGGAAAGACACAGTACTGGTAGCCGGTGAGACCGAGATCGTCGTGCGCTTCGATCAGCCTGCCGGCAGCTCCAAGCCGTTCATGTTTCACTGCCACATTCTGGAACATGAGGATGCCGGGATGATGGGGCAGTTCACCGTCTCTTGATCCTGCCTATCGGGCACAGCGGCAGCGCCTGCTTTCAGTGTTCTTCCAACGCCTGGTGCGCGCTGGCCACCACGCGCTCGAGGAACTCGGTCTCGCGCTCGGCAATCCGCGCCTCTTCGGCTTCGATGTAGCTGCGGGTGATCGGCGCCACGTCGCGTTCGCGGCCAAGCTGCAGCTGGAACACGTTGCTCGAGCCCTGCAGGAACACGCATTCGGCGATCGACAGATATAGCTCCCACATCCTGCAGAAGCGCTCGTCCATGATCTCGACGGCCTT
>JAHJUC010000599.1 GCA_018829385.1 Alphaproteobacteria bacterium | reverse complement strand
ATGCCGTGGTGCCCTTGCGCACCACCATCGAGCAGGAATCGCTGCTGACCTACAACGGCATGATCTCCAACACGTTCGAACTGCTCGCCGACACGCGGGCCAAGGTGGGAACCCTGCTGCTGGCGATCAACGCCAAACGCGCGTTCTGGTTGGCCGATGTCAATCTGTCGGCGGCGATCTATGGCGGCGGCGCAGCTGCGGGCGGCGGTGCGGCAGCCCCGTCCGTCGGCGATGCCGGCGGCGCCGGCCACTGATTTCCCGGAAAGGAAAAGACCATGATGAACAGACGTCAATTGCTCGGCGCCAGTGCGGCAGGCGCCACCCTTGTCTCCACGGCCGCCTGGTCGAAGACCACCAATATGGGCCTGCCCGAGGCGGCCCTGATGGAGAGCCCGCTGACCCAGGCGCCGCTGATGCCGTCGACCGGACCGGACTACAATCCGGTGGTGACGCTCAACGGCTGGACCCTGCCGTTCCGGATGAACAACGGGGTCAAGGAGTTCCACCTGGTGGCCGAGCCGGTGGAGCGGGAGCTGGCGGACGGCATGACCGCCTATCTGTGGGGCTACAACGGCCAGTCCATCGGTCCGACCATCGAGGCCGTCGAGGGCGACCGGGTCCGGATCTACGTCACCAACAAGCTGCCCGAGCACACGACGGTGCACTGGCACGGGATGATCCTGCCGTCGGGCATGGATGGCGTGGGAGGTCTCTCGCAACCGCATATCCCCGTCGGCAAGACCTTCATCTACGAGTTCGATCTGGTGAAGTCCGGGACCTTCATGTACCACCCGCACGCCGACGAGATGGTGCAGATGGCCATGGGCATGATGGGCTTCTTCATCGTTCATCCCAGGGATCCGGCCTTCATGCCGGTGGATCGCGACTTCCTGATCATGCTCAACGCCTTCGACATCGATCCGGGCGCCTACGTGCCGAAGATCATGACCATGACCGACTTCAACCTGTGGACATGGAACAGCCGCATCTTTCCGGACATTGACCCGCTGGTTGTGTCCAAGAATGACCGCGTGCGTGTGCGGGTCGGCAACCTGACCATGACCAACCACCCGATCCACATGCACGGCTATGATTTCGAGGTGACCTGCACGGATGGCGGCTGGGTGCGGCCCGAAGCGCGCTGGCCGGAAGTTTCGATCGACATCCCGGTCGGGGCCATGCGCGCCTACGAGTTTGACGCCAAGTATGAGGGTGACTGGGCCATCCACTGCCACAAGTCCCATCACACCATGAATGCCATGGGCCACGACGTGCCGACCTTCATCGGCGTCGACAAGTCGAACCTCACCAAGAAGGTCCGGATTGTCCAGCCTGAATACATGCCGATGGGCACCGCGGGCATGGCCGACATGGGCGAAATGTCGATGGAACTGCCCGACAACACGGTGCCGATGATGGCCGGCTGGGGGCCGCACGGCCCGCTCGAAATGGGCGGCATGTTCTCCGTCGTCAAGGTGCGCGAAGGCATCTCCGCCGGCGATTACAGCGATCCCGGCTGGTATGAGAACCCGCCCGGAACCCAGGCCTACGAGTGGACCGGCGAACTGCCGGACTTCGCCAGGGCCGCCGATGCGGCCACCACGATTACCCCCGCGCCGGCCCGGTCCGGCGGCAAGGGCTGATATTTCAACTTCCCGAGAGTTCACGAAAGGAACCCGATCCATGAAAAGACTTATCATCGCATCCGCAGCGCTTCTGGCAATGACGGCGCTGGCAACCGCCGCCGGAACTCATTCCGGCGGCCATGACGACAGCATGATGGCGGTCGGCGATCCCGGCGAGGCATCGCAGGTCAACCGCACCATCGAAGTCATCATGAAGGAAACCGACGACGGTGAAATGCTGTTTGAACCAAAGGAGATCAAGGTAGAGAAGGGCGAGACGATCCGCTTCGTCGTCATCAACAAGGGCGAGCTCGAGCATGAGTTCGTGCTCGACAACCATGAAGGCGTGATGGAGCACAAGGCGCTCATGGAGAAGATGCCGGAGATGGAGCATGACGATCCCAATTCAGTGCGCCTCGATCCGGGCATGGACGGCGAGGTCATCTGGAAATTCGCCAATGCGGGACCGTTCGAATTCGCCTGCCTGATCCCCGGACATTACGATTCCGGCATGAAGGGCATGCTCACCGTCACCGGCCACTGAGCCGGCCACGCTATTCCACCGAGAAAGAGGACCACCTCCATGCGCAACCTGACACTGATCCTGATCGCCGTAATCCTGTCCATTGCCGGCGTCTCCGCATCGCTGGCCAGCGAATACACCAAGGGCGTCGTCAAGAAAGTCGACGCCAAGGCCGGAAAGGTCACCATCATCCACGAGGAACTGATCAAGCTTGACATGCCGGCCATGACCATGGTGTTCCGCCTTGCCGACGAGGCGATGCTGGAGCGGATGAAGGAAGGCGACGAAATCGAATTCATCGCCGACCGCGTGAACGGCAAGCTGATGGTCACGGAGCTGAAGT
>JAHJUC010000081.1 GCA_018829385.1 Alphaproteobacteria bacterium | reverse complement strand
TTCGAACCGCGCGTCGGCAGAAACCGGAATGCGACATCATATCAATATCTTGGAGGGGTGGCCGAGCGGTTTAAGGCACCGGTCTTGAAAACCGGCGTGCGGGAGACCGTACCGTGGGTTCGAATCCCACCCCCTCCGCCACGTTTCTTTCCGCACACTTCCGCCGATTGCCGTAACATACTGAGAAACCCTTATTTTCCGGGATTTTAGATTACGTATCGTTCCGCAGCGTCCCGCCGGTTGCCGCCTGCATGCAATTGATTTGGGGGTACCGTTGGGGGTATGCTTTTCCGCGTTGGGGGTATTTCGGAAAGGGTGAACATGCTCACGGACACACAAATTCGCAACACGAAGGCCGGCGCCAAGCCGTTCAAGCTGTACGATACGGCTGGCCTGTTCATCCAGGTCGCGCCGTCTGGAAGCAAACTCTGGCGTCTGAAATACCGTTTTCAGGGCAAGGAGAAGCTGCTGTCCCTCGGCAAGTACCCGGCCGTCACACTTTCGGATGCGCGCCGACAACGCGATGCCGCCAAGGCTGACCTCGCGGACGGCAACGATCCCGCCATCAAAAAGAAGCTGGCGAAACAGATTCGATCGACACAAGTCGAAAACACTTTCGAAGCGGTCGCGCTTGAATGGTACGAACTCCAAAAAACGCAATGGGTTGATCGCCACGCGGCGGACGTTCTGGCCAGCCTTCAAAAGGAAGCCTTTCCCTATTTGGGAAACATGCCGATCGCCGACATCAAAGCGCCGGATGTTCTAGCTTGTGTGCGCATTGTTGAAAAGCGCCCTGCCGTCGAAACGGCCCGCAGATTGCGCCAGCGCATTAGTGCCGTGTTCGAGTACGCAATCGCCACGGCGCGCGCTGATACCGATCCTGCGGCCATTATCCGCAAGGCAATGGCCCCTCTAAAGAAAGGGCGCCAGCCCGCGATTATCAACCTTGCCGATCTGGTCGACATGCTCCGCAAGGTAGATGCGGAACCTGCGCACCCCGTCACGAAATTGGCAATCCGCATCATTGCCCTAACGGCAGTTCGCCCCGGCACGTTGGCGACAACGCCATGGGCTGAATGGGCAGACATTGCCGAAAGCAAGACGTGGCGCATATCGGCGGCGCGCATGAAGATGAAACTCGAAAACAAAGAAGACGAGCAGCGCGATCACATCTTGCCGCTTGCCGACGCCACCATTGAGGCGATCGAAGCCTTGCGCATTGTATCGGGTCGCGGCCCCCTCGCCTTCCCGAATGCCCGTCATGCTCACAAGCCCATGTCCGAGAACGCAATGGGGTATCTGATAAACCGCGCCGGGTATCACCAGAAACACGTGCCGCATGGTTTCCGCGCCGCGTTTTCATCCATCATGAATGAGGCACGTCCAGCCGATCGGTTTGTGATTGATCGGATGCTTGCGCACATATCCAAGGACAAAACCGAAGCGGCATACAATCGGGCAAGCCATCTGGAAAAGCAGCGCGACATAGCCGAACAGTGGGCCGCGATGATTGCGGGCGATTTGGTTCCGGCTGCGCAGTTGCTCGAAGGTCCGCGCCGATAAAAAACCGCCGCCCATTGCTAGGCGACGGTTTCGTGGTCTCCCACGTGGTGCGCCCTCTCAGGCGTTGCCGGTGGTTGGCCGGCGGGTATTGGAGCGCATCCAGGGAATCGAACCCCGCTAATCCACTACGGCTAAGGGCTTAGAAGACCCCGCCGGTACATGCGCAAACTCGTTAGGCTGCCTCAGCGGTCTCCGGGTATCTGCCAAAGGCAGTCTTCGGATCATTTTCAAACGCCGCATAGAACGTCACGCGCGCAGCCTCGGCTGCGTCGTTTGCCGTATGTAGCAAGAACATAGCAGCGTCGCGGTCCCGGCTCGCCAGTTTGCCGCTCGTCACGCCCACATCCATCAGATTGCCGATGTAATCCAGCGCGACCGTGATGGCGTTGACGGATATGCAGAGGTCATTCTCTGCGTCAGAAAATGTAGCTGCCTTGGCTTCTGGTGTCTGGGTCATTCCCGTTGCTCCTTCGGTTGAACATGAAGCAAAGCATGCCGGATCATTTGTACTCAGTCAATGTATAAAATCAGCTAACCCATTGATTTGTTGACAAATTTGTAAAATTTGTCAGGATGGGGTTTTCCGTTGCGGTAGAGTACTCTTCTCTAAACACGTTATCGACGATTGGGGACAGAATGTCTTACGCAGAGGTGGTTTCGACTTTGGCGGCATTAGCCGGTGGGGGTAGTTTATACCTGCATTATCGGAGGTGGATCAGAGATCTAAAATCCAATAGTCTGATTGTTCGCGCAGAACCGGGCGATGGTTCGAACGGCAGTGTGCGCTCTATAAAAATCACTTTGAGAAGCCGCAGCAACATCGGTTATCGAGCGACCGAATACGTTGTCCTGTGGCCTCTATCAGCCACCATCATGCTCGAAGGCGATTGCCATGAGTCCGACGGTTTCGGCAACCACGTTTTCGTTGGGTCTTCAGGTCGCCACTCAAGGAGGCTTAAGTCCAATTTGGAGGTGGCGCACGTTGGACAGAAGAGCGAGCGTTCGGCCCATGGGGGGCCGCTACTGCGGTTGGGTGACACGAATTCGGAGAAGATTTTCATAGAGAAAGCGGTTTCCGGCCTCGTTATTTTAGGCGTCAGGATTGAACCAGAAGGCGAAACAGAAGCTCCATTTACAAGGTGGAAGCGCATTAGATTGTGACCAGCTAGAGCGGTCTAATCTTCTCGCCCACCACATCCGGCCAAGTGTGAATCCGCTCGGTGCGCCCGCCATCCATGGTCAACACCGTATGGTCGATATGCCCACCGATGCCATGAACGGGCGGCAATTCAGGTCGAGCCGGATTCGGGCCGGGCACGGCCCGCATGGCTTCGAAAAGCGGAACCGCGATCTTTGCCAATCCGTTGACGGTTGCGTCTGCCATCAAATCGGGATCGATCGCCTGAACCGTTTCGGGCATGGCGCCGCCGCATAGTTCGCCACCCGTATCGATGAACTTAAACGGCTCGATGTCCGGTATGCCGTGGATATCGGCGCTCGCCATGTATCGGATCGCCGGCCCGTGTTCTTCCGAGAACCCCGCCACGATGATCTCCCAATCTTCAGGCCAGGCGTCGGCCTTGCGCTCCATTGACCGCTAGACACCCCTCGTTTTGACGGTCGCCAGCCGCCCCTGTAGATTGCGATTGGCTTGCCTCACCTGCTTACCTGCGACTTGACCGGCCACTAACGTCATGGTCGGGACAAGATTGCCGTTCTGGACTTCGCTGATCGTCGTTACAGTGATCTGTCCACCGCTTGGAGCCTGTCGCATAGGGGCCATTGAAGGCATGCTTGGCGCGGCACCTACCATGCCGCCCGCCGCGTAACCTTGCAGCTTGCGCAGGTTGTTGACGCCAATCCGCTTTGTGGAGTCGGCATCCATGACATATTCGCCTTTGTGGACAATACCGGCCGGGGCGTACTTGCCGCCTGGGCCGGTGTAGCCACCATCTGCAAACCCGAACAGCTTCGGCAGGAACGACAAGAACCCACCACCGCTTTTGCCGCCAATCCCAAACGCGGAATTGAGTGCAACGTCGATCAGCTTGTCGGCGACCTTGTTCAAGGCGCCGGCCAACGCTTCAGCGGCCGTTTTGCCCTGCCTAAGATCGGAGATAAATCCGCTGGCGACGTCCTTCGACGTGCTCTTGAAATCATCCATGGCAGCAGAGGCTTCATCCATCGCGGCGTTTTCTTCATAGATGGCCGCAATCAGGCGCACGATTTCATCGCGCTGCTCTGCGGTCGCGGCTTTACCGGCTTGCCGCAAGGCTGCGCTTTGCGCGCGTGCAACGTCGCTGGCACCGATCTCCGCACGTTCGGTGCGCAACTGATCAACCAGCTTCGCTACCGCCTCAGCCTCGCGTACAGCGGCGCTGGCGCTACTGGAGCGGGACTTCGTTACCGTATCGCTGCTGCCAGTGACAGGCCCCGCTGCGGCTCCGGTAGTGCGGGCCGCGCCGGCTGCCGCGGCCGATTGGCGTCGGCTAGACAGAACGGCAAGCGCGCGTGCTTCCTCAGCGGAAATCGCAGCAAGCCGTTCCTTCAACGCCGGGATGGCCGTGTCTAGCTTGCCCTCGGCGCCGGCAATGACGGATGTGTTATTCCGCTGGCGATCCTGCAGTTCAAGGATGCGATTCTCGATGTCGAGCCGCTCTTGCCCCAAAGAGGCCAGCGAACCATTCAGCCCGCGGGTCGACTGGTTTTCGACCTCCCGCATCGCGTCGACGATCCCGCCGATGGCCGCCGCGACATTGCCGGCAAGCTGCGCGGCCGAAACCAAGAGCGGCGCAATGTCGACCAGGGCTTTGGAGAATTCTGCGTCGATCACCTTCGTGGCGATCGATAGCTGATCGTTCATCGCCTCGGCATTCGCCAGGACTTCGCGGTCAATAACCAGGCCCATATTCCGGGCCGCATCGGCAGCCTGATCGATCGCCGCCGAACCGCCCTTAAATACCTCCACCATCCGCGTTCCGGCATCGCCGAAAAGCACGGTAGCAATTGCGGCTCGCTTGCTGGCGTCGGCCTCTTTGTCGAGCGCATCGGCGGCAAGCTTGACGCGCTCCTCTTGCGATCGCGCGTTCTTGATGCTGTCGAGCAGTTCGGGATTCAGCGCCTTCAATTGGCTGACCATCCGCCCCTTGCCCTCGGCGGCCAGACCGGCGTTTTTGGTAAAGGTCTGCAGGGCGCTTGAAAGCTCGTTGATGTTCACGCCGCCAAGATCGGCCTGATAGGCCAGTTCCTGAAAGAACTCGCCATCAAGGCCGCTGGCCTTTGCAGCCTTCGCGATCTTGTCGAAGTCAGCCAAGGCGTTCTTTGCGCCAGCGAGCGCAGCGCCCAGAGAGACGACTGGCGCAAGGACTCCAGCGATCGCGCCGGCCAGGCCGATCTTGCCAAGCACGCTGTTAACCCGCGACACGGCGCCGACCATATTTTTCTCAAAGTTGCCGGCGAACCTCTTAGTGCGCCGCTCCATATCGCCTGTCCGCTTGTCGACGGTCGACGCGGCCTTGGCCATTCCCTTTTCCAGCTTGTCGATGCGCGCAATGACATCAACGGCAAGCCGCTTGTTTTCTGCATTGGCCATGCGGCCTCCTTAAACTGCGAATTGGTCTAGGTCGGTGAGGTCGGCTGTGTCGTAGCTGGACCGGCCGCTTGCGCCCTGTACGGCGCGCGAAACGCTCATGATGGCCGCCACGCATGGATCGATGCGATCGGCGGCACGGGCCTTGTTTGGCCTGCGGTTGTCGTTCTGGTCGCGCATCATGACGGTATTGCCCACGGCCCACCGCAAGAGCGGGCTGTCATGGACAAGCCGACGATTCAGGAACATGTCTTCGAACGTGTCGACAGGCTTGGCGAAGTTCATCAACGTCTGCGGAAACGCTGCAACCGGGATGCCATCGGCCTCCAGGTTTTCCATTAGCTCGCGCGCCAAGGCCACGTCGAAAACGATCTCTTGCACGTCGAACTTTTCGCAAAGCCCGCGGATATAATCTTCGACGATTCCGCGGTCGACGATGTCACCGGGGCATGCCGTTAGCCAACCCTGTTCGGCCCATAGCGGGTACGGCGCGCTGTCATTGTCGGCACGTTTCCGCAACTGCGCTTCCGGACTGAAGCCCATGCAGTGAACTGCATAAAGCTCGTCATCTAGTTCGATCGTTGCCACCACGGCCGAAAGGTCGATGCGCTTGGAAAGGTCGACGGCCAGCCAAGCCTTGCGGCCCTGCAGCGCGTCAAGGTCCACCGGCCCGCTGCCCTCATCCCAGATCGCCAAATCCCATTCGGGGTTTGCGGCGCCGTCGAGATAGACGGACAGGTGAAGACGTTTGAAGCTTTCGCGCTCGGCTGGCGAATGTTCGCACCGCTCGATATAGCGCCGCAGCTTTTTCAGGTTCGGGTAGCCGTGCGGCAAGCCTGGGTTAGTGGCAAATAGCCAAGCCTCGTCTCTGAAGTCGACATCAGCCGGCGCCTCAAACAGCACAGGCAGGAATGTTTCATCCAGCACGCGGCCGTCTGTCACCTTTCGCGCGTGCTCGTACTTTGTCCAGAACGGGCCATTGCGGCCTATGCCAGCCGTTGACGCGGAAAGCAGAAGCGTGTTCGCCGACTTGTTCAAGCCGGTCTCGATTGCCTCTAGCAGATCGTTCTTTGTTTCCGCGTGCCCCTCATCCCAAAACGCGCAAACGTCCGTTCGCCCGTGCGCGTTCTTCGCATCGGATGAAAGGGCCTCATAGGTCACGTCATGCTTGCGATAAGCGATCCGCTTCGCCGTGTCTTGAATGCGGACGGCTTCAAGGATCTTCGGAGTCGCGCGGCATATGCCGGCCATCTCCTTGAACGTGAGCGCTGCCTGCTCGCGCGAATTGGCCAGGCTGCATATGGTGGAGCCGGGCCGGCGCTCAGGCCCGACCAAAAAGCACATCAGGACCGCAGCCATCGCGCTGGTTTTCCGATTGCCGCGGCCCACCATAAAGAACAGTTCATTCACGCGGCGGCTGCCGTCTGGCAACGTATCGCCAAGGCATTTTCGGATGATGCGTTCCTGCCATCGGTCTAGCTGAAAGGCGCGGCCAGGTGCTTTGCTCTTTGGATGCCGCAACGCCTTGATGAACTTGATGGCCGCTTCGCCCTTGCCATGCGGGTCGGGTATCGGGCTATCGTCAAAGATCCATTCGAGGTGCGGTAACAGCTTAGATTTCGATGCCGAATTCGTCGGAAGCGTCTCCGTCATTCGGTGCGCCTCCTTTGTTCTTGGAACGGCTGGCCGGGGTTAGGCCAAGCTCATTGGCAAGCTGTCTCAGGGTCGCGTGGTATTCCTTGAGGAGCATGGTCTCAGGCCGTCGCTTAGGACCGGCTTGGCTTTCGAATGTCATGCCGTGCAAGGCGATGGCCTTTTCACAATCATCGATGTGCGCGACGACGCGGCAATAAGCGTCAACGATTGGTAGCTCGTGCTCAGCGATCTTGGATTCAGGGACAAGGACGCCAAGGACTTTTCGCCACTCGGCAGTGGCCCGCTTAGGCATGTCACGAGGCGCGGCCGGAACCTTGATCAGCGCACCATCAACCGCGCGGATTTCAGCCTTGCGACCTCTAGCCAATCGACACACAACGCAGTTCCAGGCCGCGCTGCCTCCCGATTTCTTTGATCTGCTTCAGATTGAATTCGGTATCGTCGTGCTCGATCTGGTCAGCCAGGGTGATGCCATCGATGTATCGCGTCCTGAAGATCCGAACCCGTTCGGTTGATGCGCCATAGTTGCGGATAAATTCGTCGGTGGATTCTTCGATCAGTTGCGCCCGCAAGGTGGCCACTATCGAGACCGGCCCCGGAACCTGATTGCCGTAACCATCGTCGGTGAATGTCGGCCGCAGCACCTTTACAGTGTGCGTCAGTTTTCCTGATCTCATAATCCCACCAAATCTTCTGTAAGCACCGCGAACCGAACCACGCCGTGCGAAAGTTCGCCGCCCGGATCGCGCAGAAACGTTGTGTCATCGAATGAGAAGACGCACTCGAAACCGTCCTGAATTTCGGACACGCCTTTGAGTGCGCGGCGGATTTCGCCGGCGATCGACTTGCAGGCGGTGAAACCGTTTTCGCGGGTCCATACGTGCAGTGTCAGAAACACCTCGGAGCCGACGATGCAGTCAGCCGCGTCTTCAACGGTTTGCGCTTCACCGACCAGAACGCAAGGGAACCGCTCGGGCCGCTCGTTTCGGTCCATGAAGTTCTCTGACGGTACTAGCGCAGTGAGCGCAGCACGGCCGCGCATATGCGTTACAGCGACACGTTGCGCCGCCAATGATGCTTCGCTCATTTTGCGAATTCCTCTTTGATCGCCTTGCCGATCGCCCGGTCAATGCGGCGCCGAACGCGCTTGCTTGTGGTGTTGACAGACGGCCAAAAGAACGGCTGCGCAGACATTTCGGCGGTTCCATATTCTTGCGCCAAGGCGTAGTCGAACTCAGGCGCGTTGCCCTTCTCGGACTTGCGAACCGGCTTGGTTGTCTTCGGGCCTCCGGCCGTTACCGTGGCGGATAGTTCGCGCGGGCCGGCTTCGACGCGGATTGATTGCTGCAGATCGCCATCATCCTTCGGCGCCAGATAGCGCATGCGGCTGGCCATCTCGTTAGCGCCCTGATCAACCGCGGCTTGCACCTTCGGCTTGACGGCGCGCGGGATACTGCGCAGCACCTTGGCGATGCGATCGGCGTCTTTATTCCCAGCCATAGGAGCGGTGCTGAACTAGTATCCAGGCGGCGCCCATGGGCACGGTCGTAACTCCGCCGCCGACAAAGACGGACTCGCGGTTTTCAAAGAAGCCCGCGCCGACCTGCACGATCGCCTCCTTGATGATCGCCGGCACGGATGCAGCATCGCCATAGCCGGCGGAATACCGAATGCGCACCGCGTTGATGGTGTCCATCGTTGACGGCCAACCGTTGACAGGCGAAATCCATCCCGGATTGCTTGCCGTGTCGACGCGGTAATCAGTGTCAGCCGTGAGCGTTGTTTCAACCCCGCTGGTTGCCAGGTACTTGACGGACGCGACCGACTGCAGGACGCCAGCCGGAAACTGAATCGGGCCTCGCGGGAACTTGTCGAGCACCATTTCAAACACGGTCGTGACAAGCGGAAAGCCTAGATATTGCTCTACCGATTGACGGGCCGCGGTAAGCTTCGATTGAAGCATGGTGTCGTCGGTGTCGTCGGTAATTCCCAGATGCGCTTTGAAATCGGCAAGCGCGACAGGTTCGACCGCAGCCGGCGTGATGGTGATGATAGCCATACGGACTCCTTTCGCGCAAGATTATTGCGCGTGGTTGAAATTTCCATTTAAGGATTATTGCGAAGTGTGGGGCGCGGGTGGTCCAGGGCGGGAGGGTCAAAATTGAAGACCCACCCCCTATCGCCTTCCCCACGCCTGAGACTGATCGCGCGCCGTTCGCCTGCTATGGCACGGGCCGCACATGCTGCGCAGGTTCGTCGGAACAAGCCGCAAGTGCGGTGCTTCCTTGACGCTCTTGATGTGATCAACGTGCGTAGCCTTCGCACCACATACGCAACAGGTCGGATGCGCCTTCAGGAACGCGGCACGCAAGCGCCACCAGTCCTTATCATACCCACGCTCTGCAGGCGTACCACGGGCCGCGTCGTTGGCCTTCTGGCGCGTCGCCTGGCGCTGCTGTTCATGCTGGCATTTGCTGCCCTTTGGCACGCTGCAGCCGCATGCGGTGATACGGTTAGCCATGATCAATCCTAATGTAAAAAGGGCGGCCAGCATCACGCTGGCCGCCAGTCTGCGCTTCGGACACAACCCCGAAACTTGACCGCCCGTCATCGCGCTATGACCTTGAGAAAAGGGGCGGCACGCTATGACGGTTGAGGACAGGCCCATGCCCTTGGAAATAGCCGCCGGATTACTAGGCTACTGGTGCTTCTGTCGGATCGCCGAGCACAACTGATGCGCCGGCAGCGATCGACGTGCCGCCTGCTTTGGTCAGCACCAGCCGCGCATAACGCTTATTGCCGCGGTATCCGAGCTTGTACGCAGATGCCGCCTCAAGGGTTGCAGGTGCATTGGTATCGACGAAGCCAGCCGCAACATCGGCAAAGCCGGAACCGGACGCGTCCGACTCCTGCAGCTTTACGCTGAAATCGCCGGCCGAAACGATGGCGCCCGTGTTGACGGTGAAGGCCGCCGAGTTGAAGCCAAGTGTATCGATGGCCACGCCATCGACAGACGCGGATTGAACAGCCGGTGCAAGTGCCAGGCTGACGCCGACGTTCGAATAAAGATCACGCATGATGTTTCCTTTCGGAGAAAGAGTTGGGCCGCACTAGGCGGCCCGTTAAATGGCTTAGGAAGTGGCGGTCTTGAGCTTGCGGAAGCGGGCCGCCTGCAGCACGCGGCCACCTACGCGGCGCGTGCCGAAAATGCGGACAACGCCGTTTCGCTTCTGTGTGTAAGGATCGACCAGGATCGACAAATTCAAACGGTCAAGAATTCGATAGGCAGACCAGTCGCCGAACGCGATCGGGAAGTTCCCGTCGCCGATATCCGGCATATCCACCATCTCGACGACGGGCTTGCCCAGGATCGTCTCCGGCTGGCCAGCCTGAAACGATGGCTGCCACAGATAGTTGTTCTGGCCGTCCTTCAGCTTGCGCACTGCGGCAAGCGTGGTGCCGTTCATCGCCCATGCAGCGCCGGCAGCGTTGCGGTATGCGGCCGGCAGCGCGTACATCAGATCGATGAGTTTGTCAGCGCTGAGGTTGGTCGCGTGGCCGTTGACGGTATTCAGAATGTCGGCGTTCGTCATGAAGCCTTCCGGCTGACTTACGCCATTTCCGCTCACAAAGCCGACCGCCTCCTTGGCACCAAAGTCCTCGGCAAGGGCGAGGCGAACTTCGGCCTCGGCGGCGCCGGCACTATCGGCCAAAAGCTCCTCGCTGATATCAACATAGGTCGTGAGTTTGCGCGCCGGGATTTCAAGCTGACCAAAAGCCGGTTCGGAACCACTCGATTCCTCAAGTTCTCCTTCCCAGAGAGCATTAGTAATGCTGGTGCGCTTCGGATACTTCACCGAAGGTGCGCCGGTCGTGCGCACGCTGGCGTACTGCCGAATTGGCGAATACTCGGTGAGGTCGCGAATGAATTCGGTCGACATCTCGGCCGGTGCCAAATAGCCGCCGCCCGGATCGCTTGAGACGGTGAGCGTCTTTACTTCCTCGGCAGGGATCGCGTCGCCGCGATGCAGGTAATGGGCAAAGGCTTTGCGCTCTTCCGATGGCTCATTGTCGTTGGCGGCCTTGCCGATGATTGCCGGCCGCGCCAGCTTGGTTTCGGCCGCCTCCAGGCGCTTGGCCAGATCGGCGATATTGTCATTGGCGGCCGTCTTCTTGACGTCCTCGACAGCAGCGGCAAGATCGGCCAGCGCGGTTTTGACTTCAGCAACCGGATCGGTGTTGTCGGATTTGATTTCGAGTTTCTGTGCAAGATTGCGCATCAGGATTCCTTGATTTTTCTGGTAGCGTTGTTGATGGCAGCAACCAATTCGGAAAAGTCGTTGCCGGTGTTTTTGACGGACGTAACGGTCGCGTCCTCATTCATCGGGAAGGTCACAATGGACACTTCGCGAAGCTCAAGTTCATGGAGAAGGCGAGCGCCTTTTTGCCGGTCCATTTCATCGCGGATTGTGCGGAAGCCGATCGACAAACCATCGACTGCGCCGGCTTTCATTAGGGCGTGAACTTCTCGCCCCTTTGCCGTTTCAAGGATGATTTTGCCTTCGGCCTTCAGGCCGCGGCCATCTTCCTCGAACTTAACCCATGTACCGATCGGCTCGTCGGAAGCGTGCTGCCATAGGAGCTTAACCTTGCCGGGTGGATAGGTTTGCAGCGACTTTCGGAATGCCCCCGGCATTACGATATCGCCGCCGCGATCCTTGACGTTGAACACACTCGCGTAACCGCTGAATGTGCCATCGTCTCCGATGGCTTTAATGTCGAGTTCAATTACAGCGCCGGGCTTATTCCTCATCGGCGCCGCCTTCCGGTTCATCGCCGAACACGGCCGCTGTGAGGATTTCGGCCGCAAGTTCCGCGTAGTTGCCGTGGCCGTCCTTGGTCAGGATGTCGACGACTTCGGGATGCGCGCAATACGGCAAGGGTGGCATGGCCAAGCCCATTTTGGCGGCCTGCAGCACCATCCCCCATTGACGCCTCATGTCGGTTGTCGGGCCGTGCCCGGCGAATGAGATAACCTTGGCCACGTCGTCAAATCGCCAGTCGCCGGCGGTGAAGGACCGGATCAGCGCGTATAGGCTCTTCCCGATGGCGGCCTCGAACATGGGAACCGACGCGGGTTTGATTTCAAACGTGCGTTCGGTTCCGCCGAATTCTCGAACAATGGGCGTCATGCCGCCTCCTGTTTTGGTTGGTTGTCATTGGCTGGTTTGGCAGGTTCGATTGCCGGATTGGCGAACAGTTCGCCGCCATCACGCGGCCCTATGCCAAGCCAGTCGCGACCTTCGTTCGGATTCAAAACACGGGCGGTGATCAAGGTGCTGATAGCCGTCGCCCGCGCCGTCAAATCGGCTTGCGACGTGTCATCGATATCGAATGCGAAACGATATTCGCCGCGCTCGCCATCGGTGAGCAGGACGCGATTGAAAGCGCCCTCCAGCACGCGAAGCCAGGGGATCAGCGAGTATGTGATGAATTCCTTGGCCTGCGCCTCGGAATTCCCCCAGGTATTGCGGGTTAATTCGTAGAGCATGCCAGGCGGGATTTTGAAGGCCCTGGCAATTTCGAGGATCTGGAATGTTCGCGATGCGGTAAATTCGCCGTCGACGCTGGTCAGCGCCATCTGTTGATAGCTGGCGCCCTCGTATAAAATCGCAGTCTTGCCAGCGTTGGCCTTACCGCTGAAAGCCGCTTTCCAGCCGGCCAGCATGGCTTTTACGCCATCGGCTCCAAGCTTGTTCGGGGTGGTTATGACGCCGCCAACTCTTGCTCCGTTGGTCCACAAGGCGTTTGCATAGCCCTCCATCGATGCCGCCGTGGAGATGGCGCTCTTGGCCATGGTGAGCGGGCATTTCGCGAACGGGCCGCGAACACGCAAGATGTTTGCAGACGATGCGAATTGGCCGCCAACCCGGTATTTCGGTTCCCCGGTTTTGTCATCCTCATCTGCGGTAATAACTCCGTCCTTATAGATGACGATTTCCCGCGGCTTGCCGCCAACCTTGACGACATAGGCGATACCGCCCGCGTCTTTTGTCAGTGCGCCGGCGACTAAATCACGAATTAGCTCGAAGCCGCTTGTCCAGCCGTTGGCCTGGCCTGTTAGCAGCGCCAAGGCAGGATGGCCTGCAACATCTTCCTCGGCATCACCGACGCGGCGCTTAAGCTTAATATCCAAGCTAGCGGCGGCCTCGGAGATCGTGCGCACCGCGGCGGATACGGCAGGAACCGAAAGAGCCTCGGCGTTGCTGATCGTGCTGCCTGCCGGGATGGCGCCGAACAATTCGAGCAGTTCGGCGGTTGGATCGCCAAGGCTTTTTTGCTCCGCCACAACGGGCGGCGCGGTCTTAGTGAATGGCCACATTGTCGGCCTCCTTTATGATTTCAGCGACGATGCGGCCGATCGGAATAATGACCTCAGATCTCTCGAAAACGTCGGGCGGACGGTCGGCGATGTACGGCAGCCCGCAGGCGCGCTTGCGGACGGCCGGCGCGATCAGCAATGCGTCGGCGGCCGGTGGTTCCTGCAGGTTATCGAAAGCGGTTGCGATCGCTGAAAGCCAGTTGCGGCCGGCGTTCTCAAGTTCGAACGCAATGCGCAGCACCGCTATGTCGCGCACACTAAACCAGCGGCGCCCCTTGCGTTTTTCTGAGAACAGAATTTCAAGGTTTTTGTTGCGGCTGATGATTACGTCCAGATGAGCGCGTGAAAGGCCGACGATCTGCGCGGCCCGTGCAACCGTCAGGTCGCGGGAAGTCCAGGCCATCGCGGCCCCCCTTACGTTCGTTTGAGTTGTAAAAAGGCAAAACAAAAGCCGCGGCCGCCAAGCGTCTTGCGTTGGAGCGGCCGCAGCTTTTCACCCCGCACCGTTGCAGGACGCGCCGGCGCTGGGGCGATCAACCCGTGTGCGAAACGGGGATCGGGAATTTGTGGGGAGCAATGCCCCTCACAATAATACGGCGCCACGACGCCATTTAGGGACAATCAAGCCGCGATTTTTTGAAGTTCCTTTATCGCCTCATTGATTGCAGCAATTCCTCGCCGCTCCGCGGTCTTGCCGGTTGCGCCCATCAACTCGCCGATGTCGCGCGCGGTGCTGTCTGTAATGGCTGCGTCCAGAACCCAGGCGTGGTTGCCAAGGGCGAGCCGTGTCGCGTTGCGGCGCTGGTTGCGTGCCATCTCAACCGCCGCGTCATGATCGCCAATGTCTGGCCTTGTCGTGATTCCCTTTTTCCCTTTGCGGCCGCCGAACCAATAAGCACCTTTAAGGATCGGCGTATTGTCATTGGCGGGGAGCAGAAAACGAATGTCAGACTCCCGCCTGGCCGGCCTTGCTGCACCTTTTGGCGTTCTTTGGCGCTCGACTGGCTTCAGGTCTTTACCGCGCGTCGTGGTGCCCCATGATGTGAGTTTGCCCTCTCGAAAGGTAAGGTTGCCGAGAAGGACGTTGGAGCCATCAACATCCAGCCGCGCCTCTTGTCGATGGACAATTTGCCAGCCGTCCGCAGTGCGCTCAGATCGAACAAACGTCCTTGATCCAACCGATGCAGCTTGCAACATTTCGTCAACAGTCGGACGCACCTCGTGGCGCATTTCGGCGTCCATCTCCGGGCCGTCTGGATCGTTGTCGTTGGCCGCGGTGATGCGCGCTGGCTGCATTAGTTCCTTGTAGCGGTAGAGAGCCTGCGCGGCATCTGGTGACGCCAAGCGGGAAAGTCGCTCAAGCGTTGGCCAGGCCATCACTGGCTTGTAATCCTTCGGCAAGCCATCCAGCCATGCCCGGCGCGCCTTTAGGTCGTCGCCGAACTCGTCGGCATGGCGTGGCTTATTGTCGTTGGCCGCTGTGTAACGGTTCATGCTGCTTGCCGCCCGATTGTCTTGACTTCCTCGACCAGATCCGGCCACACCCGGCCGTCTCCCTCGCGAAGCACCACGAGCTTCGGCCCCCATGATGATGAAAAGTCGACGCCGACTACGGTGACGGGCTCGCCGGTTTTGACGTCCTTGGCTTTGAATTGTGATTGCAGTGCGATCAACGGTGTATCCATTCTATTTCTCCTCTAGGGTTGATATTGTTTGGCGGTATGCCTGTATCTTTTTATTTTTTCTGGGCCTATCGATGTACGCATGTACGCCCCTAAGGGGGCGTACACGTACATACATCGAAAGTTAGTGCCGTTTATTCTTCGTGTACGCATGTACGTACATGTACGATGTACACGACCGTACACGCTCATTAGGCCGCTTCTGATGGAATGAAGCCATCATCGATTTTCGTTACTCGACCTTGCGTTACAAGGGCTTCCTTTACCCGGTTGAACTTCTGATTGAGCGCATTGATAGACTTGCCGCTGCCATCATCAAAGGCTACGCGGCACTCCGCACGCCATGTTGCCATCGTGACCGGCTGGCCATCGACATACAGCCTGGTCAGAACGTCCAGAGCCGTACGGTTAGGCCCATCAAGAATACGCGGCGCCATCGCCATTGCGTCGCCATCGGATAGCGGCACTGCCATCACGGTAGGAACCGGCCGGCCTTTGCTGTCGACCAGTTGCGGCGCGCTAACGGTTTGCAGCTTGAAGGCAATGGCCTTGAAGTCCGGTCCGCGGTGCTTTCCCTGCCAATGCAAGCGGACGGTTTCGCCCATCTTCGATAAGGTCAGATTACCGTCCATTTCGGCGATGAATGCGCCGCCGCCGCGGGGCAGCAAATTGTCTGCTTGCGCGTTCTTGGTCGGGTGGCACGGTACGATTACACAAGGACGGCCAGGGAGCGTGGTCAGCGCGCGCAGGTCACGGGCATGGCCGCCTAATTCCGTGTTTCCGTTTTCGTCGCCTCCCTGGAAGTATGCCGCGGACGTATCCACCACCACCAGGCCAGCGCCGCCAACTTTTTCCACCTGCTCGCGGATAGCTTCGAACATCTGCGGGATTGAAAAACGTTCAGACAGGAAATGCACGTCAAGGTCATCAGGGTTCAGGCCCCACTCATGACACATTCCAATCCAGCGCATTTTCACATCATCAGGGTTTTCACCGGCGAAATAGACCACCCTTCCTTGCGCGACTTCACGGCCCGCCAGGTCTTCTCCGCGTTCCGTCAGCAGTGCCAGCAAGAGCGCGATCGCCGTCTTGCCGGTGCCGGTGCTTGCGGTTAAGGAGTACACGAACCCTTTTTGAATGGTCCCCTCGACGGCATAGTCGGGCGGTATGAAATCGCGCACGAAGTCGCCGCTGGCGATCAGCCTTACCTGGGGGTTGTTATCGTTGGCGGGCTTGGCGAACTGCAAGCGGTATTTAACGCTCTTGTCCACATAATCGCCAATGCTAGCATGAAACCTAGTAGCAGCAGCCACTACAGCTTCAGTGCAAGCCCGCGTATCTGTTTCAGCTTCCGCATAAGAAAGTGCATTCTGGAATTCGACTGCTATGTCGGAAAGATCAAGGCGATTGGGTGCTTTATTGACTGCTGACATGGTGGGCGACTTCCCCGTTTGCGAGTTGTGCGAGAGCATCGGCGATCGCCGGCGCGAATGTGATGGCAGACCCGCCCGATATGGACGGACCGAAAACGCGAAGCCCACGTTCAGATTGAACGAGCTTCAATCCATACGCCTTTACGCCTTCCGCGATTTCTGCGTCGAAACGCGCGACAATGTTTCCGCTGCCGGCGGGTGCCGGGCGGATTTTTATGATTTTCATGATTTTCCTGGGGGTGGTTGTCGTCTATGCCGGCCGCCTCAGCGCGGGTCGGCGGAAGTTTTGGTTATGCGGCTTCTTGTGCTGCCAGCCAGCGCATCAAAGTCGACCGCCGGGCCGCTACGGAACTACCTAGCCGGAATGTTGGGATAAGTTGCTTTTCGATAAGGTGGAATACCTGGCGGCGAGAGATACCCAGTGCTTCACCGACTGCTTTCGCACCTATAAGAAGGTCGCCGGGCTGATTGTTGTCGTTGTCGTGGTTCATCATTCCTCCATTTTTCTTCTCGACGGCATGTCGATACAAGCCAATTAGGGAAAACTCGTATTTTCATCCAGTCCCTTGCAAACATATTTTTCGTATGTTCCTTTGATAATTAGCTGGCGCGCGGAATCCGTTAAGGCCCTGAACGAGGTTTATTTTCCAGTTGCTCCGAATTGCTGCAATAATTTCTGGGGGTATCAAATGGGGTACAATATTTAAGTGGATATTATTTAAGATAATAATTTCAAAAGCATATAGCCGTTAGATACAAGGACACCCCCTCCGCCATTGTCTGACTTCACGCTGTCGCCCTTCGGGCTTCGCTCCAGTCGGGGCCTCGCATGAGCTCGGACGGCCCTTGGCCTTGCGAACCCTGCGGGATCGAAATGTCTCCGCTGCTCTCCGCCATATTCGACAGTTAATTATTGATAATAATAATAAATTTCGATGACTGCTGCCTGGTGTGCATGTTTGTGTGCACTATGTTCCCGGCTTCGTGCGAGGAATGTCTGGTAATTGGAAAGGCAGCCTCCGGGCAGGACCTCCGCGCTTCAGGCCTTGAGCGCCCCGGCATCATTCCTGTGCAGCTGGTGCCGCCGGGGCGACCAGAGCCGGCTGATCGGAGGCAGCGCCGAGGATGAAGAACACCTTCCGCACAAAACCGAGGTTCTCCCAGGTGCCGCGAAATCCCGCGGCGACAACGAAACTGTCGCCGGGCCCGAAAGTCCTTGAACTGCCCGCGGCATCGGTGAGGCGCACCTGCCCTTCGAGAATGTGGCACATTTCGTCAAAATCGCAGTCGCAGCGCTCGAGATGCGGACCCGCTTCCCAGATGCCGCTGATCGCGCGCCCGTCGCCGGACCCGAAACAACGCCAGCTTCTGGCGGTATAGGGTGCATCGACCAGCGCGGGATCATCGACACGGATCTCGCACGGTTGGGCGCTGGTGTCGAAGGCAATCACATTGGCGGGGGAAGCATCGCAACGGGTCATGGGTGTCTCTGGGGGATGTCTCAGGAAGCAAAGCCGATGCCCATGGCATCGAGCAGGCGCAGGAAGGGCGGGCGCCGGCCGGTCAGGTCTTCCTGCGCCAGCCCCTTCTGCGCCAGCTGAACGGCAAGGCTGCGCAGGGGTTCCGGCGGGAACGGCACCGGCCAGCGCCGCGGCATTTTCAGCCGCGTGCGCTCGGTGTCCCGGCCCGCGAGCAGGTCCAGCATGGTCAGCGCCGCAAATCGGCTGGCCGACACCCCCTGCCCGGTAAAGCCCATGGCATAGGCCACCCGGCCTCCCAATGCGAGGCCTGCGAAGAATGTCGTGCGCGCCGAGGTATCGATGATCCCGCCCCAGGCGTGGCTGAACGAAACCCCGGCGAGGCTGGGGAAAGTTGCCGCGAACCGGTTGGCCAGCCGCTCGAAGCTTTCTGCACGCTGCAGGTTTGCGGCGTCGCGGCTGCTGCCATAATGGTAGATGGCGTCATACCCGGCCCAGAGCATGCGCCCGTCCGGCGTCTTGCGGAAATAGTGAAACTGGTTGCCGCTGTCGGCGATGCCATGGTCACCGGTCCAGCCAATGCTTGCCCATTGCGCTTGACTGAGCGGTTCGGTGACGAGCGAATAGTCATAGATCGGGATGAAGGCGGCTCTCAGGCGCTTGAGCAACGGCACGGCGGCGTTGGTCGCAAGCATCACTTTGGATGCCCTGACACGGGCCTGCCTGGTCTCAAGCACAATACCGGAGCCGTCGCGGGCGATCCCTGTGACGGGGCTGTGCTCAAAGATCTCCACGCCCTTGGCAAGGCAGACACGGCGAAGCTCGCTGACGGTCCTTGTCGGGTGGATCAGCGCATAATTCGGTTCGAACAGGCCCGCCGCATAGGCCGAACTGTCGAGTTTCTCCGCCAGTGCCGCTCCAGAGAGCAGCGTGCATTCTATCCCGAAGCGCCGGTAGTTGCGGGCCATCGCCTGAAGACCCTCGACCTGCCAGGGCGTGGCGGCGACATTGAGTTTGCCCGACAGCATGAAGCCCGCATCGATGCCGTAGTCTTCCAGATCCCGTTGATAATCGACCAGATTCTGCCGGCCGAGCCGGATCAGGGTTTCGGCTTCTCCCGGATGCCGGGCCAGCGCGTTGGAGACGCCATGCGATATCGACGGCGCGCAGAAGCCGCCGGTGCGGCCGCTCGCCTCCTGCCCGCAGCGTCCGGCTTCGATGAGGACAATCCGGGCGTCCGGCTGCTGCTCGCGCGCCTTCAGCGCCGCCCAGAGCCCGGTAAACCCGCCGCCGACAATTGCCAGGTCACAGCGCGTATCGGCAGACCGCGCGGGGCATGCAGGCGCGGCATCGACCGCGCCGCTCCAGTATGGCTCGGCACTTGCGTTGGAAAGGGCTGAGATCATGGCTTGAGGTACCAGCCCCATGTCCGCGTATGGTCATAGCGGGTGATCTGCTTGATCTCGCGGAACCCCATGAAGCCCGCGGTGCCGAGTTCGCGCCCGATCCCGGAGGACTTGTAGCCACCCCACGGCACCTGGGTGAATGTCGGTTGCGAACAATTGATCCAGATGATGCCGGCACGCAATTTCGATGCGACGCGTTCGCAGCGCTCGAGATCATCCGACATCACGGCACCTGCAAGGCCATAGGCGCTGTCATTGGCAAGCGCCAGCGCTTCCTCCTCGGTGTCGAACGGATTGACGCAGACCACCGGCCCGAAGATCTCCTCGCGCCAGATGCCCGCATCGGTGGGCACGTCGGCAAAGATCGTCGGGGCGATGTAGTAGCCGGTGGTCATGCCCGCAGGCCGGCCGCCACCGGTCACCAGCCGCGCGCTGGTGGCCTTGCCCGCCTCGATCGCGGCAAGCACCTTGTCGTATTGCTGCCTTGAGACCACCGGCCCCAGCTTCACGCCGGGTGCATCGCCCGGTCCGATGCTGATCGCTTCGGTGGCTTCAACCAGCCGCTGCATCAGCCTGGGATAGAGCCCGCGCTGGACCAGCACCCGCGACGTCGCGGAACACACCTCGCCCTTGTTCCAG
>JAHJUC010000598.1 GCA_018829385.1 Alphaproteobacteria bacterium | reverse complement strand
AGCGCCGCCAGGAGCAACCTGACAATCATGAGATCAATCCCTTAGTGGCAGGGAAAGCCGTAGGAATGCCGGGTGTCGTGCGCCGCATCGTGCAGCGTCTGCGAGTTGGCAAGGCCAACGCCGAACACCAGAATGGAGCCGATGACCAGCGCCATCAGGCCGGCAACGGTGCGTGCGCCGATACGATCGGTCAGGGAAAGCGAAGCAGTTTTGACAGTCATGACAACCTCCGTGAATGACTTCGGGAAAACATTCTCCCGAAGGTCCGGCTCTCAACCGGTGCGAATGGCAGGTCTCCTGGCTCGCGGGTCGCGTCGACGTTGCCGTCGAACATCGGCAGATACCGGCCTTCCCAACGTCGAGGCGGTCATGAAAACGGGACGATTCGTAGAAAAAGAGGCGTCCGCGCCGATTGATCATGCCGCCACGTCAGTGGCTTGTCCGGTCCGGAAGCTCCAGTTTGACGGAACAGCACCATTGCCCTCCGCTACACTGGCCTTCCAGGGGCCGGTGATATCTGCCTAACCGCTCTACAGTCGCGGGGTCGGCTGCGATAAGGATGCCCTGATTGGGTCCATCCCGTCGCATTCCCTTTTGATCCGGAAAACCAACTTGGGTTTCTGGAACCATTCGAACCTCAACTGATAGGCCGCCCTCCGCGGACTGTCAATCGAGACTGCGCCATCGCGCAACCTATCAGCGACGCATCAGCGCGGATGTCTGCATCAGGCGCTCGAACCCGACAAGGCGGTCAAGTTCGGCGGCGATATCATCAAGCGCCGCATCGACATCGGCGCGAAAGTTGGTCGTCCCGCCGCGAATGCCGAAGCCGGCAAGCAACTTCGCGCGGTAGGCATCCGAATCGAACAGGCCGTGCAGATAGGTTCCCGACACCTTGCCGTCGGGCGAGATCGCGCCATCCGGGCGGCCGTCGAGAAATGTCATCGGCCGGGCGCTGTCCGGGCCGTGGCTGACCCCCAGGTGAATCTCGTAGCCCGACAGATCGACGTCGTGCTCCGCCGAACGCGCCTTGATGTTGCGGACGGTCTTCTCAGGCGCCATTTCGGTCTCGATATCGAGCAAGCCAAGCCCTTCGACGGCCAAGTCGCCGCCTTCGAGCCCCAGCGGATCGCTGACCCGGCGCCCCAGCATCTGGTAGCCGCCGCAAATGCCGATGATCCGCCCGCCACGCCCGTGATGGGCCCGCAGATCCGCGTCCCAGCCCTGGCTTCGGAAATCGGCCAGATCGGAAATCGTCGACTTCGATCCCGGCAGGATCACCAGGGCCGCGTCTTCGGGCAGCCGCTCGCCTGGTCGCACGAACACCAGCTCCACATCCGGCTCGGCCTTGAGCGGGTCGAAATCATCGAAATTGGCGATCCGCGGCAGCACCGGCACCGCGATCTTGAGCCCGCCCTTCGCGCCCTGGACCAACCGCTCGAGCGCGACGGAATCCTCCGCCGGCAGCCGCGCCGCGGACTTCAGCCAGGGAACGACACCAAGGCAGGACCAGCCGGTAAAACCGCCGACGGCAGCAATGCCATCATCGAACAGGCTGACATCGCCGCGGAACTTGTTGATCAGATAGCCCGCGATCATCGCCCGGTCTTCATCCGGAAGGATCGTGTGGGTGCCGACGATCGAGGCGATCACTCCACCGCGGTCAATATCGCCGACGAGCACGACGGGGACGCCGGCCAATGTCGCAAATCCCATATTGGCGATGTCACCGGGCCTCAGGTTGATTTCCGCCGGCGAGCCGGCGCCTTCGACCAGCACAAGATCGGCCTCGGCGCTGACGCGGCCGAAACTGTCCATCACCGCCGCCATCAGTTGCGGCTTGAGTTTCTGGTAATCGCGGCCCCGGGCCTGGCCGAAGACCTTTCCCTGCACCACCACCTGTGAGCCGGTTTCCGACTGCGGCTTGAGCAGCACCGGGTTCATGTGCACGCTTGGGCGCACCCGGCAGGCCAGCGCCTGCAACCATTGCGCCCGCCCGATCTCGCCACCGTCATCGGCAACGGCTGCATTGTTGGACATGTTTTGCGGCTTGAACGGACGAACCTTGAGGCCGTGATTTGCCGCCAGCCGGCAAAAGCCCGCAACCAGCACGGTCTTGCCGACATCCGACCCTGTTCCCTGAAACATCAATGCCCTTGTCATGGGCCGTCGATAGCACCGCAAACGCCAGATCAAAAGGCCTTTTCAGGCTTCCGGCGCCACCGGGGCTTGAGCGCATTTTCGCAACGCCGGCATTTTCTTTTTGCGACATCTGAATTGCGACATGCCGCGCCGGAAACAATGCAGCTCAACGGCCCGGATGAGCATAGAGCAGCCTCAGATGGTGCTTGCCATTTGAAGAATGTCGTCAACACCAAACGGAAGGACATCGCCATGTTGTACGTATTCAACTCCGCCAATCGCGTTCAGATCGCATGGAACAGCGTGCTTCCGGCTCCGAAGGCAAACGAGAAGCCCCGTTCCGGCGCACTCAACAGCCTCATCCGCACGTTTTCCGCCGGCTGAAGCGCCCTCCCGGAAACACCGGAAGCAATGAATTAAGACAGGCCGGATGCGTGAGCGTCCGGTCTTTTTCTTTGTTCCGCAAGCTCTCAAATGCGAAGGCCGCCGGGGTCTTTCGATCCCGGCGGCCTGCCAAAATACACTGACGCCCTCACAAAAACGCGCGAGGGTCGCGACATCCCGGTACGCAATACCTGATCCGGGATGGTCGGCGGTTGTCCCCCGCCGTGGAAACAGGTTTAACCCGGACATCGTTACCGGAGAGTTATTGAAACCCTAAGCATTCGTGAATCCTGCGAATTATTTCGGCATACCTCTCACAGATGATGCGCTGCACCACCGGTGACCATCCGATTTACGAATTCTCGATGCCAAGGTTGATTTCTTTCGCCAAGTCCTTACCCTGACGGATGGCATTTCAATCGGCCATCCGCCTTCGACAGGGTTCCGTGGGCTCAACTTGCGCCGTTTGATGTCGCCTTTGCGTCTTGGTTGGCGCTCGAAATGGTTTTCAATGACTATGAGGCGAATTGCCTTCAATTCCATCGGCATCCGGTAATCAGCAGTGACCGGATCTGCCGAAAAACGGAACAACCACTGCATCAATTGAGACTGGGAGGTCTTAAATATGAAGAAGCTTCTCGCTTCCACCGTTCTCGCCGTTGGCCTTATGGGCTTTGCCGGCGCTGCATCTGCTGCTTCACACAGTGAATGCGGTCGCGTGACCATCGCCAACATGAACTGGGCTTCCGCCGAAGTTCTGGCCAATATCGACCAGATCATCCTCTCTGAAGGTTATGGCTGCGAAGCCGAACTGGTCGCCGGCGACACCACGCCGACGCTCACTTCCATGGTTGAAAAACAGGAGCCTGACGTTGCACCTGAAGCCTGGATCAATTCGCTTCGCACCCTGCTCGACGCGGCCGTTGCCGAAGGCAAGCTGCACTATGCGTCTGAATCGCTCAGCGATGGCGGCGTCGAAGGCTGGTGGATCCCGAAATATTTCGCCGAAGCCCATCCCGAAATCAAGACGATTGATGACGCGCTGGCCAAGCCCGAGCTGTTTCCTGCCCCCGGCATGGAAAACGCCGGCAAGGGCGGCGTTTACAACTGCCCGGAAGGCTGGGGCTGCCGCATCATCACCACCAACCTTTTCAAGGCCTATGGCGCTGCAGACAAAGGCTGGGTGACGGTTGAAACCGGTTCTGCCGCAGGCCTCGACGGCTCGATCGCCAAGGCCTACGAGCGGGAAGAACCGTGGCTCGGCTACTACTGGGCCCCCACCGCGATCCTCGGCAAGTACGAAATGGTCAAGCTTGACCATGGCGTCGAGCACGACAAGGAAGAATGGGACCGT
>JAHJUC010000597.1 GCA_018829385.1 Alphaproteobacteria bacterium | reverse complement strand
GGGTCAGCAGAACCCCGGCCAGGGGCAGGATCAGGGCCAGCAGGGACAGGGCGAGCAATCGCTTGAGGACATGCTCGGAGCGCTCGGCCGCAGCCAGCAGCAGCTGCGCGATGCGCTGGGTCAATTGCAGAGCGATCTCGAAGGCCTTGGCATCCAGCCGTCGGAAGGATTCGGCGAGGCCGGCGAAGCCATGGGCGATGCCGCCGGCAATCTTGAAGGCGGGGAGACCGGCCAGGCGCTCAGCGATCAGGGCCGTGCCTTGCAGGCGCTCAGGCAGGGCGCCGAGGACATGATGAACCAGATGATGCAGGCCATGGGCAACCAGCAGGGCGAGGCGGAAGGCGAAGGACCCGACCAGAACGGCAACCGCTCCGCCGATGACCGCGATCCGCTCGGTCGGCCGCGTGCGACCACCGGTCCGGATTTCGGCAGCCGGGTCAAGGTTCCCGACGAAATCGACATCCAGCGCGCCCGAGAGATTCTCGACGCCATCCGCAAGCGGCTGGGCGACCAGCTGTCCCCGGATCTGGAGAAACGCTATCTCGAGCGCCTGCTCGACCTGCAGTAGGACCTGTTTATGAAACTCAGGCGGCCCGCTGCGTCAGCGCATCCGCCACCGCCTGCCGGATATCCGGCAGCGAAAACGGCTTCGGCACCACGTCCACCACGATCCGCATCAGCGGTTCGGCCCGCTCGCGCTGCTCTGCATAACCGGTCATCAGCAGGATCGGCATGCCGGGGTTGTGTTCGGCCGTCGCGGTCGCTAGCGCGATGCCATCCATCACCGGCATCCGGATATCGGACAGCAGCAGATCGAAGCTGCCTTCCATCAGATGGTCCAGCGCCTCGGCGCCGTCGCCGGCCTCGACGATTTCGTGCCCGTCCATGACAAGCGCCCGCGCCACAAAGCGTCTGAGAGAATCTTCGTCTTCGGCGATCAGGATTCTGGCCATGTCTTTTCCCCTGTTGGTCAGGGGAACCTAGGGTGCAAATCTTGCCGCAAGGTGAACGTCTGGCACGTTCTTCAGGTCGAGGCCCCGGATGCGAAACGCGGACGTCGGATCAGGCGTCGCCCTTCACCACCCCGACAAACGGCAGTTCGCGGAACGCATAGGCCACGTCCATGCCGTAGCCGACGACAAAGTAATCCGGGCATTCGAAGCCGACATAGTCGGCATCGAGGCTGCCTTCACGCCGTGAGCGCTTGTCAAGCAGCACGGCGATATCGACATCGTTGGCGCCGCGTTCGTACATCAGGTCGCGGGCAAATCTCAGCGTCCGGCCGGATTCGAGAATGTCGTCGATCAGCAGCACGTCGCGTCCGCGCACATCGCTGTCGATGTCCTTGATGATCTTGACGCCCTGGCTGGTGGTGCCCCGGCCGTAGCTCGACAGGGTGATGAACTCGACTTCCGGTTCGAGCCCCGCATCATGCAGCGCGCGGATCAGATCGGCGGCAAAGATGAAGGAGCCCTTGAGGATCGAAATCACCAGCAGGTCCTTCTTCGGACTGGCGGCGATCTCGGCGGCCATGGCGCGATTGCGCGCCGCAATCATCTCCGGTGTAAACAGGGGCTCGATGATTTTTCCGCGCACAACCGGCATTCGCGCTCTCCAGGACAGTTCGGTCAGGTATTAGCGCCCACTCCTAGAGGTCTTCGCCGTCAATTGAAAGCAATTTGATCCCGCAATGTGTCCTGCAATGCTCTGCGGCACGTGCCGCCACGGGTGCGAAAGGCCAGGTTTTCGGATTTCCGGTCGAAACCGGTCCGGCTCAATCGCCTGCCGGGCGGATCATCAGGATTGATCCCGCACGCTCGATCCGGGCGGGGCGCGGCATGGGAGCCGTGAACCCGGCTGCCGCAGGCTTTGCCGTCTCGACCGGAATCGACGCCGTCACCACCGGATCGGGAGACAGCACCGCCCGCCCGCTAATCGAGGCTATCGGCGCGCTGATCTTCGAGACCGGCTGTTCGTTCCCGGACGACCGGAGCAGCGCATGACCGCCGGCCATCCAGAAGGCGGCGGCCGCCGCTATCACGCATACCGCCAGCGCCACCCTGGGCGACATCAATCCGTCTGGGGCAAATGCGGTTCTGCGTCCGGCGAACACACCCAGCCGCTCGCTGCGCGCCGTGGGCCCACTGACGAAATCGCGCGGGATCGGACCATCGGCCTCTGGCTGCGCGATCCGGGATTTGAACACCCCGCCCGCGGCACCGCCGCGCGGGCTTTTCGAAAACACGTCGCGCGGAGCGGAAACCGGCTCGAAACAGGCGTCCTCGACGTCGCGTCTTGGCGCTGCATCCAGCTTCCGGCTCCGGTCCGGCATCAATAGATCGCCTGCTCCCGGCTCGATCGCATGTGTCGCACGGCTCGAAACGCCCATGAGGCACCCCTTTTCCACCCCTGCCCTGCAGAAGCCATTGAAACATCCCTTACCGAACCGTAAATGGAAATGATTAACGCTTGGCGAACAAGCCGCGTATACCACCCGTTTGAGCAGGTGTGTTAACTCTGCATTAACCATGCCCGGCGACTCTGCGGCCCAGCCGTTGTGCCCAAAGACCACCGGGACAGGAAGTGACCGTTGATCCATTTCGAAAATGTCGGTTTGCGTTACGGGATGGGCCCCGAAGTCCTGCGTGACCTGACCTTCGACATCCCCAAGAGATCCTTCCAGTTCCTGACCGGGCCGTCAGGTGCGGGCAAGACCACGCTGATGCGGCTTCTGTTCATGTCGCTCAAGCCGACGCGTGGACTGATCCGCATGTTCGATCGCGATATTTCGATGATCCCGGGCGAGGAGTTACCCTTGTTACGGCGCCGGATCGGCATTGTCTTCCAGGATTTCCGGCTGCTCGATCACATGACCACTTACGAGAACGTCGCCCTCCCCTTGCGGGTGCGCGGCAAGGACGAGGTGAGCTACCGGTCCGATGTGATTGAACTCTTGAAATGGGTCGGGCTGGGCGAACGCATCAACGTGCTGCCGCCGGTTCTGTCCGGCGGGGAAAAGCAGCGCGTCGCGATCGCCCGCGCCCTGATCGACCAGCCTGAGGTTCTGCTCGCCGACGAACCCACCGGCAACGTCGATCCGCCGATGGCCCAGCGCCTGCTCAACCTGTTCACCGAACTCAACCGGCTTGGCACCGCCGTTGTCATCGCCACCCATGACCTGACCCTGATGGACCGGGTTGATGCGCGCCGGATGATCCTGTCGGAAGGACGGCTCGATATCTATGACTGAGCGCGCCGATCCCAGCGACAATCAGAAGCGAGAACGCCTGGTCACGCTCAGGCCGATGGCGCCGATCGTGCCGCCGGTCAATGTCTCCGGCCATGCCCTGATGGTGGTCATCGCCATCATGTCGTTTCTCTGCTCCATGACCCTCGGCGCCGTGACGATGGTGCAGGAGAAGGCCGAGGCCTGGCAGGGCGACGTCTCCCGCGAGATCACCATCCAGGTCAAACCCGATGACGGCGTCGACATGGAAGCCGCGCTCACAGAGGTCAAGACCATCGCCCTGTCCTTCCCAGGCACGCTGACCGCCGAGATCGTCGATCGCGCCTCGACCGCAAGACTGCTGGAGCCATGGCTGGGCGAAGGGTTCGACATGGACGAACTGCCCGTTCCCCGGCTGGTCATCGTCACCATCGACGAGGCAGCACCTCCGGATTTTGCAGCCATCCGCCAGGACCTCGCCGAGCGGGTGCCCAGCGCGACGCTGGACGACCATCGTGCCTGGGCCAACCGGCTGATCTCGATGGCGCGCATCACCGTTCTGATCGGCGTCGGCATCCTGTCGCTGATGTTCGCCACGACCATGTTGACCGTCATCTTCGCCACCCGTGGCGCGATGGCCGGCAATCGCCACATCGTCGAAGTGCTGCACTTTGTCGGCGCGGAGACGAGTTTCATCGCGGCCGAGTTCCAGAAGCGCTTTCTGCTGATCGGACTCAAGGGCGCGGCCTTCGGCGGCAGCGTTGCCGCTCTCGGGTTCCTGCTGCTTGGCGCATGGCAATCCAACTCGATGGCCACGGCGCTCAATGACCAGGTCACCGCCCTGTTCGGCCGCTTCACCTTGAGCGGCGCCGGCTATTTCGGCATTGTCGGCATCGTCGTGCTGATATCGGCAATGACGGCGGTGACCACGCGCTTGACCGTCACGCGCACGATCCGCGAAATCGACCGCCAGCGGGCTGATCCGTCGCTTGCCGAAATAGGTTAACTGCCCGGCTTTTGCCGCAAATCCGACTGGTCCTTGCCGGAATCTCAAGGTATTCATGGTTCATGAGCGTGGAAACCGCACAACCTGACCCGGCGACGCCCGGCACCTCCAAGACCGGTGCGCTCCGGCGCATCCGGCGCGTGGGCCATCATGGCCTGCGCATCCTGACGGTTGCGATCATCATTGGCATAGCATTGATTGCAATGGGCTTCTTCCGGTTCACCGACACCATCGCCGAATTGAAAGCCACGGAAACACCGGGTCAAGTCGATGCGATCGTGGCGCTGACGGGAGGGTATCAGCGGATTGACCAGGCCCTGGCGCTGCTTGAAAAGGGCGTCGGCAACCGTCTGCTGATTTCCGGCGTCAACCCGTCCACTAGCGGGGCGGCGCTGCGGCGAGCCACCGGCACGAAAACGGCGACCTTTGCCTGCTGTGTCGACATCGGTTACGAAGCCCTCGACACCATCGGCAACGCCAACGAGACAGCGGGCTGGATCCGCCAGCGCGGCTACAGCCGCATCCTGGTGGTCACCAACAATTATCATATGCCGCGCAGCCTGCTCGAACTCTCCCAGGCCAGCCCTGACGTCACCTTCCTGGCCTATCCGGTCACCCATGCCGATCTCAAGACCGAGACCTGGCTGGAAGATCCGATCGCATTGCGCACGCTTTTCGTCGAATACGCCAAGTACTCGCTCGCCCGGCTGCGCTACTGGAGCGGCGCCAAAGCTGCGAGTGGCTTGCGGGCGGATGCAGGCGACGAGCCCCCGGTGGCGGCCAGCCTGCAGTGATTTTTACCCTGTGACAGGTTTTCGGCTGATCGCCGATGGTGTAACCCGGACGAAAGGGTCTGCCCGGTTGGCTGGCAGAGCCAGATGCTAATCCGGATGCCTCGATGATTGCCCTTCGGTCGATACTCTTCAATCTCGCGTTTTACCTGAACCTGATCGGTCGCATGATCCTGTTCTCGCCCTACTACTTCATGGCCGAGAGGAAAGCGGCGTGGAGCGTGCCCAAGAACTGGGTCAGGGCCAATCACTGGCTGCAGGAGAAGATTGTCGGAACGACATTCGAGATCGAAGGCCTCGAGAACATCCCGGAGGGCGGCTACATCTTCGCCCCCAAGCATCAGTCTTTCTGGGATGCCTACGCACTGCTGCCGTGGCTTGACGACCCGTTCTACATCCTCAAGCGCGAGCTGATGTGGATCCCGCTCTTCGGCCAGTATGTCTCCAAGATGAAGATGATCCCGGTCAATCGCGGCGCCCGCGGCAAGGTCATGGCCGAAGTGCTCGAGCGCACCAAGCAGGAGATCAAGAACGGCCGCCAACTCATCATCTACCCCGAAGGCACCCGGCGCCCGGCAGGCGCCCCGCCGGACTACAAATACGGCATCGCACGGCTTTACCGTGATCTCGACGTACCGGTGGTGCCCGTGGTCATGCATCCCGGCCTGTTCTGGCCGCGGCGCAAGTTTCTCCGCTATCCGGGGCATTTCAAGGTGCAGGTCCTGCCGCCGATTCCTGCGGGCATGGACCCCGACGCCTTCATGGACAAGCTGGTCGAGGTCATGGAAACCGCCAGCGACAAGCTTCTGGTCGAGACGGTCAGAGCCAATCCGCAGGTTCCCTTGCGCGAGGACGCCCGGCGCAGGCTCAGGGAACTCGGAGCGCTGCCTTCCGACCCGCGGCTTCAGTGACGACCGGCGAGGCGCCCCGAAGGCTCAAGCGCATGCGCGACCGCTTCGAGATGATGGTCGCGAATACGCAATGTCCTCAGATGCTCGACGGTATTGATCACGTAGGCCTCGTTGGGCCCCGACTGCCCGACAGCGCCGGAGACTTGTGAGAGCGCCTCTTCGACAGACAGCGCGCCGGCATATTGCCTGTGCCCGCGATCGACGACATAGGTCAGCGCCCGGACATCCCGCCCGTCATCCAGCCGCACCCTGCGGGTGGTCTCGAGATAGACATTTGTCACCAGTTCGCGCTCGCGCAGGTAGCCGGTGACCGCGTCGCGGTTCTCCGCCCGGACCTTGAACGCCACCCCGTGACAGGATCCGCCGCGATCCAGCCCCAGCACCAGTCCCGGCCGTTCCGGCGTGCCGCGATGCACGAAGGAACGCACGCAAAGCGCCCGGTGATAGCCGAACAGCTGCGCCTGCCGCGTTTCCTCATGATCGAAACCTGGCCGCCACATCAGCGATCCGTAGCCAAACACCCAAAAATCGTCCATATCGCAGCCCATGTTGCCGGCCGGAAGCCGTAATAACATCTGTTTCAAGCTTAACCGCCTTGTCGGCCCTTATTGCAGGCCACGCACGGAGAACGCAATGCCATCATCCGCCAGTGTCTCGTCTCCGGTATCGCGCAAATTCGCCTGGCTTGTCGGGGCGATTGTCGCCGCAGGGCTGCTCTGGACGGGCGGCTGGTACTTTTTCGCCGCGAAGATCGAGGATCACCTTCCCTCGACCCTGGCGCAGATCGTCGGCCCGGGCGCCAAAGCCGAGTGCGCCAATGCCGATGTCCGCGGATACCCTTTCCGCGTCGGCCTGTTTTGCGAGGCGCTGTCCTACACCAACGCCGCCGAAGGAATCACCACCACTGCCGGGGCATTCCGCTCGGCCGCACAATTTTACCGCCCGCAACATGCGGTCGCCGAGGTCGACGGGCCACTGGTGCTGGATGCCTCCGGCCTGATGCTGCGCGCCGACTGGCAGTTGCTGAAGGCCAGCGTTCAGGCGGTTTCCGACGGGCTCGATCG
>JAHJUC010000007.1 GCA_018829385.1 Alphaproteobacteria bacterium | reverse complement strand
GCTGAAAAGAGCGGGCTGAGCGGCGGAATCACCGAATTCGACAAGGCGACCGAACTCGAAGCCTATCGCGAGATGCTTCTCATCCGCCGCTTCGAGGAAAAGGCCGGCCAGCTTTACGGCATGGGCTTCATCGGCGGGTTCTGTCACCTCTATATCGGTCAGGAAGCCGTGGTTGTCGGCATGCAGATGGCTCTGAAGGATGGCGACCAGGTCATCACCGGCTATCGCGATCACGGCCACATGCTGGCCAAGGGCATGGAAGCGCGCGGCGTCATGGCCGAGCTGACCGGCCGCCAGGGCGGGTACTCCCGCGGCAAGGGCGGCTCGATGCACATGTTCTCCAAGGAAAAGGATTTCTACGGCGGGCACGGCATCGTCGGCGCCCAGGTGTCGCTCGGCACCGGTCTCGCCTTCGCCAACAAGTACCGCGGCAATGACAGCGTCTCGGTCGCCTATTTCGGCGACGGTGCGGCCAACCAGGGCCAGGTCTACGAAAGCTTCAACATGGCCGCACTCTGGAAGCTGCCGGTGATCTACATCGTCGAGAACAACCGCTACGCCATGGGCACCTCGACGGCGCGCTCCTCGGCCCAGTCGAACTTCTCGCTGCGCGGCAACTCCTTCGGCATCCCGGGCTATCAGGTCGACGGCATGGACGTCCGCGCGGTGCACGCCGCCGCCGTCGAGGCGGTTGCCCATTGCCGCTCCGGCAAGGGCCCGATCATCCTCGAGATGCTGACCTACCGCTACCGCGGCCACTCCATGTCGGATCCGGCGAAATACCGCTCCAAGGACGAAGTGCAGAAGATGCGCTCCGAGCACGACCCGATCGAGCAGGTCAAGGCGCGCATGCTCGAGCTCAAGCACGCCACCGAGGACGATCTCAAGGCCATCGACAAGAAGGTGCGCGATATCGTGGCGGACTCGGCCGACTTCGCCCAGAACAATCCGGAGCCGGATCCGTCCGAGCTCTACACCGACATTCTGCTGTAAGGGGAGGGACCACCATGCCGATTGATATCCTGATGCCTGCGCTGTCCCCGACCATGGAAGAGGGCACGCTGTCGAAATGGCTCAAGAACGAAGGTGACAGCGTCGCCGCCGGCGACGTGATCGCCGAAATCGAAACCGACAAGGCGACGATGGAAGTCGAAGCTGTCGACGAGGGCAAGATCGGCAAGATCCTGGTCGCCGCCGGCACCGAGAACGTCAAGGTCAACGCCGTCATCGCCGTGCTGCTTGAAGAAGGCGAAAGCATTACCGACATCGGATCGACCAAATCATCCGAGCCGAAGCCGGCTCCCGCTGCCGACAAGGCGGAAGAAGAAGACAAGCCCGCAACGGCCTCCGTGCCGGCCGCACCGAAGGCTCCGGTTGAAAATACCGCGGCTGCCGACCCGGCGATCCCGGCCGGCACCGAAATGGTGTCGACCACCGTGCGCGAAGCGTTGCGCGACGCCATGGCCGAGGAAATGCGCGCCAACGAGGATGTCTTCCTGATGGGCGAGGAGGTTGCCGAATACCAGGGCGCCTACAAGATCAGCCAGGGCCTGTTGCAGGAATTCGGGCCGCGTCGCGTCGTCGACACGCCGATCACCGAGCACGGCTTCACCGGCATCGGTGTCGGCGCTGCAATGGCCGGCCTTCGCCCCATCGTCGAGTTCATGACCTTCAACTTCGCCATGCAGGCGATCGACCAGATCATCAACTCGGCTGCCAAGACGCTCTACATGTCCGGCGGCCAGATGGGCGCGCCGATCGTCTTCCGCGGCGCCAATGGCGCGGCTGCCCGCGTCGGCGCCCAGCACTCGCAGTGCTACGCCGCCTGGTACAGCCACATTCCCGGCCTCAAGGTGGTGATGCCCTACACGGCGGCCGACGCCAAGGGCCTGCTCAAGGCCGCGATCCGCGACCCGAACCCGGTCATCTTCCTCGAAAACGAGATCCTCTACGGCCACTCCTTCGACGTGCCGAAGATGGATGATTTCGTGCTGCCGATCGGCAAGGCCCGGATCCACAAAGCCGGCACCGATGTCACCATCGTTTCCTTCGGCATCGGCATGAACTACGCGGTGAAGGCCGTGGAAGAGCTGTCCGGCATGGGCATCGACGTCGAACTGATCGATCTGAGGACCATCCGTCCGATGGATCTGCCGGCCGTGATCGAGAGCGTGAAGAAGACCGGCCGCCTGGTCACCGTCGAGGAAGGCTATCCGCAATCCTCCGTCGGCACCGAGATCGCCACGCGCGTGCAGCAGCAGGCGTTCGACTATCTCGATGCGCCGATCATCACCATCGCCGGCAAGGACGTTCCGATGCCCTATGCCGCGAACCTCGAGAAACTGGCGCTGCCGAACGTCGCGGAAATCGTCGAGGCGGTCAAAGCCGTCACCTACACGGCTTAACGGGAGGACTGTCAGATGCCTATCAACATCACAATGCCCGCCCTGTCACCCACCATGGAGGAGGGCAACCTCGCCAAATGGCTGGTCAAGGAAGGTGACAAGGTCGGCCCCGGCGATGTGATCGCCGAGATCGAGACCGACAAGGCGACCATGGAAGTCGAAGCCGTCGATGAAGGCACGGTTGCGAAGATCGTGGTTCCGGCCGGCACCGAGGGCGTCAAGGTCAATGCCCTGATCGCGATTCTCGCCGCCGACGGCGAAAGCATCGAGGATGCGGCCAAGGGTGGCGGGGACACCCCGGCACCTGCCGCCGCAGAGGCCCCGAAGGCCGAAGCCACGAAATCCGAAGCCCCGAAATCCGAGGCGGCGCCGACACCGGACGACAAGCCGATCCGGGATCAGAACCCGGCTGCGCCCGCAGCCCCGCCGGCGCCTGTCGCATCGTCGGGCGAGCGCACCTTCTCCTCGCCGCTGGCCCGCCGCATTGCCAAGGAAGCCGGCGTCGATGTGGCGGCAATTTCCGGCTCCGGCCCGCATGGCCGCGTCGTCAAGAAGGACGTCGAGGCGGCGATCGCTTCGGGCACCGGCAAGGCGCCGGCTGCCGCCGCGCCTCAGGCAGCAGCAGCCCCGGCTGCGCCTGCCGCGGCACCCAAGGGCATGTCGGACGACGCGGTGCTCAAGAACTTCGCCGAGGGTTCCTACGAGCTGGTCAAGCACGACGGCATGCGCAAGACCATTGCGCGGCGCCTGCAGGAATCCAAGCAGACAATCCCGCATTTCTATGTGACGGTCGATTGCGAGCTCGATGCGCTGCTCAAGCTCCGCTCCGAGCTCAACAAGGCGGCTCCGCTCAAGGACGACAAGCCGGTCTACAAGCTTTCGGTCAACGACATGGTGATCAAGGCCCTGGCGCTCGCCTTGCGCGACGTGCCCAACGCCAATGTCTCATGGACCGACGAGAACATGGTGATGCACAAGCATTCCGATGTCGGCGTCGCCGTCTCCATTCCCGGCGGCCTGATCACCCCGATCATCCGCTCGGCCGAACTCAAGACCCTGTCGGCGATCTCCAACGAGATGAAGGACCTTGGCAAGCGCGCCAAGGACCGCAAGCTCAAGCCCGAGGAATACCAGGGCGGCACCACGGCGGTGTCGAACATGGGCATGATGGGCGTCAAGGACTTCGCCGCCGTGGTCAACCCGCCGCACGCGACCATCCTCGCCGTCGGCGCGGGCGAACAGCGCGCCGTGGTCAAGGACGGCGCCCTGGCGATCGCCACGGTGATGAGCGTCACCTTGTCGACCGACCACCGCGCCGTCGACGGCGCCCTCGGCGCCGAGCTGCTCGCCGCATTCAAGGGCTACATCGAGAACCCGATGGGGATGCTGGTCTGAGACTGGTCCGGGAGAAGTGACGATCAACGCTAAAGGACGCGATAATGGCTGACAATGGTGTGAACGAGAGCTTCGGCAGAACCTGGACCTGGATGGCGGTGCTCGCCGCCATCTGCATTGTCGGCGGCTTCATGGCGCTTCTCAATCCGTTCGGCGCCACCATCTTCGCCGTCACCATTGCCGGCTGGGTGTTCCTGGTTCAGGGCATCATCCAGGTCTTCCATGCCTCCCGGATCCGCGACTGGACCGGTTTCCTCTGGTCGCTCGGCATCGGCGTTCTTTCGCTGCTGGTCGGCATCGTTCTGGTCGCCGACCCGCTGGCGGGCGCCATCCCGCTCACGCTGCTCGTTGCAGTGCTGTTCCTGGCCACCGGTGTCGCCAAGACCATGTTCGCCCTGGCGCTCAGGCCGCTCGACGGCTGGATCTGGGTGCTGGCCTCCGGCCTGGTTTCGGTGGTGCTCGGGGTGATGATCCTCGCCGGACTGCCGGCGACGGCGACCACCATCCTCGGCCTGCTGCTCGGCATCGAACTGGTGTCGAACGGCGTGTTGTTCCTGTTCGTGGCGCTGGGCCTGCGCAAGCTCGGTGAAATGAGGTGAGCGGCAAATGAAAACCGTCCTCTGCTACGGCGACAGTCTTACCTGGGGCTACGACCCGGAGACCCGGTCGCGACACGCGCTCGCGGACCGCTGGCCGTCGGCGCTGGCGGCAAGTCTGGGTGACGGCGTCCACGTGGTGGCCGATGGTCTCAATGGCCGCACCACCGCGTTTGATGACTACACCGGCGATTGCGACCGCAACGCCACGCGCACGCTGCCGACCGCGCTGCATGTCCATGCGCCGCTCGACCTGGTGGTGATCATGCTCGGTTCGAACGACATGAAGCCGGCGGTCGCGGGCACCGCGCATGCAGCGTCGAAGGGCATCCGGCGGCTTTTGCAACTGGTCCGGTTGCACAACTGGCCGGTCGAGCAGGATGTCCCGCAGATCCTCGTCGTGGCGCCGCCGCCGCTGGTGGAAACCGCCGACCCGGATTTCGCCGCGATGTTCGAGGGCGGGGTCGAGCAGTCGGCGATGCTCGCCTCGTTCTACGCCGATCTGGCCGATGAAATGGGAGCGGGGTTCTTCGACGCGGGCTCTGTGGCCCGGTGCTCCTCCATCGACGGGGTGCACCTGGACGCGAAAAACACCCGCGCCATCGGCCGCGGACTGTCTCCGGTGGCGCGGCTGCTGCTGGGACACTGAATTTGGAGCAATTGACCAAGGTCAAGGAGAACAATGCTTTCGGGCGGATAGAGTGCAGTCATCACCAAACCAACGAGGAGATGATTGATGTCGCATACGCCCCACGAACTGGCGGAGGAATTTCCCGAACACGTCGCGAAGATGCATGAGTTGAAACAGAGCGATGCCCATTTCGCCAAACTCTTCGATGCGTATCACGACATCAATCGGGCCGTTCACCGCGCCGAAACCAATGTCGAGCCGACGGACGATTTCAACATGGAATCGATGCGCAAGGAGCGCCTGAAGCTCAAGGACGAAATCTACGGGATGCTGGCGGGATAAACCGCTTCCGGCCTGCTCCCGCCACTCCGGCTTGAAGACCGGACATGACAGGAGCAGGCCTTGCATATTCGCCCGGCAACACGTGCTGACAGTGCAGATATCGTCATTCTCGATGACATTGCGTCATCGGGACTGGCGTCACATGTGCTGCAGGTGGGCGTCCGGGACGGCCATTATGACCGGCCCTTGGAATTCGGCCGCGATGGTTACGCCTTCATCGACGGGCTGTACTCCTGGAAGAATGTCCTGATTGCCGAGACAGAGGACGGCATTGCCGGCATGTCGCTGTCGTTCGACCTGACCGGCGGCCCCGGCGACAAGGGCTTGCCCGATCCGGTGCTTGACCCGCTCGAGGCGCTAAAGGCGCAGGCCGTCGGAACCCGGATGATCGACAGCGTTGCCGTCTATACCCGCTTCCGCGGCCAGGGCATCGGTCGCGCGCTGGTCGAAGCCGAACTCGCCCGCGCAACCGGCCCGTCCTCGATCATCACCGATGACGCCAATGCCCGCGCGCTTACACTTTACCAGAGCCTCGGCTTTGGGGAGCAGGCCCGCGCGCCGTTCATTGCCTTTTCCGACAACCACGCCGCCACGCACTGGGTGCTTCTGACGCGCCCGGCGAGAAACCCGCGCGGCGCACCGGCATCCGCCCAATGAGGAGACTGTTCCATGGCCAATAATTACGACGTGATCATCATCGGTTCCGGCCCTGGCGGCTATATCGCGGCCATCCGCGCAGCCCAGCTCGGCCTGAAGACGGCAGTGGTCGAGCGCGAGCACCTGGCCGGCATCTGTTCGAACTGGGGCTGCATCCCGACCAAGGCGCTGCTGCGCTCTGCCGAAGTGCTGCACTTAAGCGAACACGCCAAGAACTACGGCCTCAAGCTCGAAGGCACCGTGACGCCGGATCTTCAGGCAATCGTCAAGCGCTCGCGCGGCATCGCCGAGCGGATGAACGGCGGCGTCGGGTTTTTGATGAAGAAGAACAAGGTCGATGTCATCTGGGGCGAGGCGAAACTCACAAAGGCTTCCAGCGGGGATAAGCCGGGCGAGATCGTCGTTTCAAAGACCACCAAGAAGATCGTCGAGCCGCAGGCGCCGCTGCCCAAGAACACGCTGGGCGAGGGCACCTACACCGCCAAGCACATCATCGTCGCCACCGGCGCGCGGCCGCGCGCACTGCCCGGCATCGAGCCCGACGGCAAGCTGATCTGGACCTATTTCGAGGCGATGAAGCCCGAGAAGATGCCGAAATCGCTGCTGGTCATGGGTTCCGGCGCCATCGGTATCGAGTTCGCCTCGTTCTACCGCACCATGGGCGTCGATGTGACCGTGGTCGAGGTGATGAAGACCGTGATGCCGGTCGAGGACGCCGAGATCTCCGCCTTCGCCAAGAAGCAGTTCGACAAGCAGGGCATGAAGATCCTGCTCGAGGCCAAGGTCACCAAGGTCGATAAGGCCGCCGATTCGATCACCGCTCATGTCGAACTGAAGGACGGCAAGGTCGAGAAGATCACCGCCGACCGGATGATCTCGGCTGTCGGCGTGCAGGGCAACATCGAGAACATCGGTCTGGAAACGCTCGGCGTGAAGACCGACCG
>JAHJUC010000596.1 GCA_018829385.1 Alphaproteobacteria bacterium | reverse complement strand
GTCGAGGCGCTCAACCCGGAGGGCGGCCTTCTCCATTACCCAGGCTCGCCGAAGCTCACCCGGCAGCTCATGCGCAAGCAGGACCGGCTGACGGCGATCGAGCTGCATCCGGAAGATGCCGCGCAGCTCAGACAGGTGTTTGAAGGCGACTACCAGGTGCGGGTCATCGAGCTTGACGGCTGGTTGTCGCTCGGCGGACATCTGCCGCCCAAGGAAAAACGCGGCCTGGTGCTGATCGACCCGCCGTTCGAGGAATCCGGCGAATACGACCGGATGATCGACGGGCTGGCGCGGGCGACGCGGCGGTTTCCGGGTGGTACCTACATGCTGTGGCATCCGATCAAGGCCGACAGCCCGCTTGCCGCCTTCGACAACAAGCTGGTCGCGCTGGCAAGACCGCGCACGCTGACCGTGCGGCTGCTGGCACGCGCCAACCAGATCGCGCCGGGGCTCAACGGATCGGGCCTGGTGATCATCAATCCGCCGTTCACGCTGGAAGCCGAACTAAGACAGATCCTGCCCGAGCTGGCGCGGTTGCTGGCCCAGGGCCCGGGCGCCGGATCGGAAGTGCGGATGCTGGTTGGCGAGAGCTGACAATCCGGCTCATTCGGACAAGCGGTAGCGGCCTCTTCCGGTCTTGATCAACCTGCCGGCGCGCGCCAGCGACGACAGCGCGCGATATATGGCCTCATGCGTCAGGCCGATCTGTGCGGCAACCGGCTTGATGTTGCCGGTCAGCATGCCGTCGGCCACCGCGGCGAAGACACGGGCTTTCGCATCCCTGATGGCAACGATTTCCAGTCTCCGGCGGTAATTCTGGATCTGCCCGGCGAAACGGGCGGAGATGGCGATGGCGAAGTCCGGATCCGTCTTCATGCGTTCCAGTGCTGCGATCTTGTCGATGCGCACCAGCTCGCTGTCTGCGCCTGCCACGGCGTCGCAATGATAGACGGGTGAAAACAGCGCCGCCTCGGCAAAGCTCTCGTCGTCATGGGCGCGGTGAATGACCACTTCATCGCCCTGCCTGGTGTGTCGGAGCAGGTGCACCTGACCTGAAATCACATGGTACATCGCTGTTGCAGGGTCATCACGGTGAAACAGCGCAACGCCCTTTTTCACCGATCGCGGCGCGCATGCGGAAGATGGCAGAAGATCGAACGGATAGGGCAGCATGCCGGCACAATATGATCAAAATCATATTCCGGCAACGACCTGCCAGCGTAGTCTCCGCTCAACACAGGAGATCATTTGATGAAACGCCTTCCCATTCTCATCGCGGTTCTCGCCATCCTGGCCGGCGCGATTCCGGTCTACCACTGGATTTCCACCTCGAATGCAACGCCGAATACAGAAGCAAGCCATTCGGCGCATGCCAATCATGGTGGCAAGGAATTGCCCAAGGAAGGCGGCCAGTCCGCCTTCGCGGCGATTGCAGAAATCGTCGCGCTGCTTGAAGCGGATCCGGACACGGACTGGTCGAAGATCGACATTGCCGCGCTTCGCGAGCATCTGGTCGACATGAACAGCCTGATACTGGAAGCAAAGGCAACCTCGACAGTCGAGGGAGACACCATCCGGTTCCGGATCGAGGGCGAAGGCGGCGTGCTGCGCGCCATTCAGGCGATGGTGCCGGCCCATGCCGCGGAACTCAACAGGACAGGCCCCTGGACCGTGGAGGCGCAGACCACGTCGGACGGAGCAATCCTTTCGGTGACGAGCGGAACGGATGCCGATCTGGAAAGGGCCAGGGCGCTCGGCTTCTTCGGCCTGATGGCCAAAGGCAGCCATCACCAGCCGCACCATCTGGCCATGGCCAGGGGGCTGATGAACCATTGACCAGCCCTCGCCTATAGGGGAGCAGGCGCAAACCCCGGCCGAAATGGTTTGATGGCAAGGCGCTGCGGACTTGCTCATGGGCGGCCGCGCATCTTATACCGTGACTCGCATCCTGTTTGGAGGACCGGTCATGACCATGAAAAGCCTGGTAATCGCATTCGCCGCAACGCTTGGTGTCTCGCTTTCAAGTTTCGCAAGCCCTGCCTTGGCCTTCAGTGGCGGGAACTTCCCGGCCTGCGACGCGCCGCAGGTGCTCAGCTACATCCAGAACCGGTTCGTCTGGACCGACCGCCACGTGCTCAAGCGCGGCCTGGCGATCGACCACATCGAGCGCGTGCATACCAACC
>JAHJUC010000595.1 GCA_018829385.1 Alphaproteobacteria bacterium | reverse complement strand
TGCGGCTGGTGTTGACGAAAATCCCGTCCCTGCCCTGCCGGATCGTGTTGCCTGACACCGTGGCGCCGGGAGCGTTCCAGACGTAAACGCCATTGCCGCGGCGGCTCATCAGCCTGTCGTCGCCGCCGATGATGGTGTTGCCTTCGACAAGTGCATCACGGGCGCCGTGGATGTCGACGCCGTAGAGATTGCCTTCAATCCGGTTGTTGCGGACAACGGCGCGGCTGGCGTTCCTGGTCAACTGCACGCCGCTGTCGATCGTCTCGTGCGACGCGCCCGAACCGGTCAGTCTCAGACCTTCGATCACCACATCGGGCGCATCGATTGTGATGACCGAGCCGATGCCCGTGCCTGTCACTTCAGCGTTGCCCTGGCCTTCGATCTGGATTGGCTTTGTCAAAGCAAAGCCGCCCTGGTAAGTCCCGCCGGACAACAGGAGCCTGTCGCCCGGCTGGGCCCGTTCGACCGCCCGCACCAGTGCATCCGGACCCGGCTCGACGCGAATATCGGCGGCGTTCGCCGATCCCGTGAGAAGGATGGTTCCGAGCAGCACTGCAAATAGGCGGGCGGTCAGTTTCATGGTCGTGTGGCCTCAGGCGTTGCGCGGTTCGACAAACATGCGGCCGCGCATTTCCATGTGCAGGGCATGGCAGAACCACTGGCAGTAGAACCAGTGCACGCCCGGACGGTCCGCGGTGAACGTCACCGACGCGGTCGCCTGGGGCGCCACTTCCATGGCAATGCCGTAGTTGGAAATGCAGAAGCCATGAGTCACGTCGTCGACATCGTCGAGGTTGGTGACGTAGACCGTGACTTCCTGACCCTGCTTGACCGTGAACTTCTCAAGGCCGAACTGCGGCGCGACCGATGTCATGTAGACGCGTACCTTGTTGCCGTCCTCGATGACGACGTCGTCGTAATCGAGATCGACGCCATCGGCTTTCGCCTGGGCGTAGGCATCGGCAAACATCGGATCTTCGCGCGACCAGACATTGACCGGATTGACGATGTCCGCGCGCACGATGATGCTGTCATGCGGCTCGGCGAATGTCGGGCCGTCGTGAACCACCTTCATGTCATCGGTCGAGATGTCGATGAGCTGCTCGTTCTCCGGCTTCAGCGGGCCGACATTGAGGAACCGGTCCTTGGAGAACTTGTTCATCGAGATCAGCCATGCGCCATCAGCCTCGGCGGTCTCGCCCATCGAGGTCGAGTTGTGGCCAGGCTGGTAGTGGACATCGACCTTGGAGACGATCGGATCGACGTCCTCGCCGGCAAAGGCGCGAATGGCCTTGTCGATGTCCCACTTGACGATCTGGCTGTCGAGGAACAGCGTGGTGTAGGCAAATCCCTTGCCGTCAAATGCCGTGTGAAGCGGACCAAGTCCCAGTTCGGGCTCGGCGACGATGCAGGACCTCGGATCGGCATCTTCCTCGAACAGGGCGTCGACCTTGGTCACGTCGATCACGGACACTGTCGGCGACAGCTTGCCGTTGATCATGATGTGCTTCTTGTCCGGCGCGGTGTTGACGCCGTGCGGGCTGTTCGGGATCGGGATGTAGCGGGTGTATTTCTTGTTCTGGCCCTTGCGGCCGTCGATCACCGGCACGCCGTTGAGAATCTGCACATCGCCGGCGGCGACGCCCTCCTCGATGGCCTTCAGATTGAACACGACCACGTGGTCCATCTCGCTTGCCGTCATCTCGGCAAGGTTCATGCCCATTTCCGAGTTGTAGCTCGACGAGAAGGCGTATTTGCCCTGATAATCGCAGTCGGTGTTGTCGAGATTGCCCGACACCATGACCTGCCAGGCCACCTTCATCTCGTCGCCATCTATGGCGGTGAAGATGTTCACATACTGCGACGGATCGTCGAGGATCTTGCCGTCATTGACCAGTGGTGCCTCATGCTCGCCATTGGCGAAGACATAGCCGGTGCGTGGAAATTTCTGCGGCCGCATGCCGTGGATGTCATGGGCGTTGGGGATCTCGATGATCTTGTCGCATTTCATCACGTCGCAGCGGACGCGCGCGACCCGGGTGTTGGCCTTGTCGTTCATGAACAGATAGCGACCGTCATAGGTGCCGTCGGTGAAGGACATGTGCGGATGATGCAGGTCGCCATTGTCATAGGTTTTCATGCCCTTGGCCGCGAGAAACGTCTTGGTCTCCTCGGTCAGGCCTTCGGTCAGGATCTTCAGGCTCTCGTTGGTTTGGCCCCAGCCCGTGGCCGAGCAGCGGTTGAACACCGGCACCCGCATCAGCTCACGCATCGACGGAAAGCCGAGAATGCGCAACTCGCCGCTCTGTCCCGACGACCAGAACCCGTAATAGGGGTCAAGCTCGCCCGGTTCGAAGTTCAGTTTCGGTGTCGAAGCATGCGCCTTGCCGACAAGCGCACCGCTGAGCAGTTCGGATCCCATTCCGGATCCGGCAAGGAAGGCGCCACCTGCCGTGGCGGTCATCAGGGATCGCCGTGACAGGCCTTTTCGTCTGGTTTCTTCTACTGACATAT
>JAHJUC010000594.1 GCA_018829385.1 Alphaproteobacteria bacterium | reverse complement strand
TGCCCCGCCAAGAAGGTGACCGGCGGCTATTCCGGTTCCGCGCTGATGCGCGATCCCGACCACGCGCTCTCTCTCATCGAGGCGACCGTCAAGGCGGTTTCTGTGCCGGTGACGCTGAAGATGCGGCTGGGCTGGGACCATAACAGTCTCAACGCGCCCGAGATTGCCGCCCGCGCCGAAGCAGCCGGCGTGCAGATGATCACCATTCACGGCCGCACCCGCATGCAGTTCTACAAGGGATCGGCCGACTGGGACGCCATCGCCCGGGTTCGCGAGGCGGTGACGGTGCCGTTGATCGCCAATGGCGATGTAGCTTCCCGCGCCGATATTGCCGAGTGCCTGCGCCGCTCGGGCGCCGATGCGGTGATGATCGGCCGCGCGGCGCAAGGACAGCCCTGGATTTGCGGCGAGCTGGCCGGCTCCCCGGACATTCCCGCTGACCGGGCGGCCCGCAATGCCGTGGCGCTTGAGCACTACCTGATGATGATCGCCCATTACGGCGACGATGTCGGCGTCCGCCACGCCCGCAAGCATGTCGGCTGGTACCTTGAAACCCTCGCCCCGCAGACGCCGGGCCCACTGAAGGCGAGACTGATGACCTCGACAAACGCCGATGACGTCCTGGCGATGTTCGCCGATGCGCTCGAAGCCGCCGTTTCGCCGTCGATCATGGAGAGTGCCGCGTGAGTGAGAAGCTTGCCGATCAGGTTGCGGCCGTCGATGCCGATACCGCCAGCATGGTGCTCAACGCCATCCAGCACCCGGTGATCATGGTCGACGCCGACGGGGTTGTCTGTTTTGCCAATTGGGAAGCCGAATCCTTCTTCGCCGCCAGCGCCGCCCATCTCGGCCGGCACAAGCTCGATGCCTTCATACCCTTCGGCAGCCCGCTGCTCGAACTCATCGAGCAGGTGCGCGAGCGCCGCGCCGCGGTCAACGAGTACCGGGTTGATCTGAGTTCGCCGCGGCTAGGCAGCGACAAGCTCGTCGATCTCTACGTCGCCCCGGTGGCGGGATTGCCCGGCAATGTCGTGGTGGTGTTCCAGGAACGCTCGATGGCCGACAAGATCGACCGCCAGCTCACCCATCGCGCCGCCGCCCGTTCGGTCACCGGACTGGCGTCGATGCTGGCGCATGAAATCAAGAACCCGCTGTCGGGCATTCGCGGCGCGGCGCAGCTTCTGGAAATGTCGGTCGGCGACGAGGATCGCGCGCTTGCCCGGCTGATCCGCGACGAGACCGACCGCATCGTCTCGCTGGTCGACCGCATGGAGATCTTCTCCGACGAGCGGCCTGTCGACCGGGTGCCGGTCAACATCCATTCGGTGCTCGATCACGTCAAGGCCGTGGCCAAGGCGGGGTTTGCCCGCAAGATCAGGTTTGTCGAGCTCTACGATCCGTCGCTGCCGTCGGTCTATGCCAATCGCGACCAGCTAGTCCAGGTCTTCCTCAACCTGGTCAAGAACGCCGCCGAATCGATCGGCGACGATCCGGATGGCGAGATCGTGCTGACCACGGCCTACCGTCCCGGAATAAGGCTGTCGGTCGCCGGAACCCGCGAAAAGGTCTCGCTGCCGCTCGAATTCTGCGTCCAGGACAACGGCCCCGGCGTGCCCGCAGATCTGGTTTCGCACCTGTTCGATCCGTTCATCACCACCAAGACCAACGGATCCGGCCTCGGGCTGGCCCTGGTCGCGAAAATCGTCGGCGGCCATGGTGGCATCGTTGAATGCGACAGCCAGAGCCGCAAGACCACCTTCCGCATTCTGATGCCGGTTTCGCCCGACGGCCGGCCAATAAAGCCGATTGCCTCTCCCAAGGGCAGGGCTCATGGACAAAAGGACTGAACCGATGGGCAAAGCCACCATTCTTGTTGCCGACGATGACGCGGCGATCCGCACGGTCCTCAACCAGGCCCTGACCCGGGCCGGCTACGATGTGCGCATCACCTCCAATGCCGCGACGCTCTGGCGCTGGGTCTCGGCAGGCGACGGCGATCTCGTCATCACCGACGTGATCATGCCCGACGAGAATGCCTTCGACATGCTGCCGCGGATCCGCCGGGCCCGGCCGGACCTGCCGGTGCTGGTGATGAGCGCGCAGAACACCTTCATGACGGCGATCAAGGCGTCGGAAGGCGGCGCCTATGACTACCTGCCCAAGCCGTTCGACCTGACCGAGATGATCGGCACCATCGGCCGGGCGCTGTCGGAGCCGCGCAAGCTTTCAGCCCAGCCCGAGGAAACCACCGAGGGCATGCCGCTGGTCGGCCGCTCGGCCGCCATGCAGGAAATCTACCGGGTTCTGGCCCGGCTGATGCAGACCGACCTGACGCTTATGATCACCGGCGAATCCGGCACCGGCAAGGAACTGGTGGCGCGTGCGCTGCACGACTACGGCAAGCGCCGCAACGGCCCGTTTGTCGCCATCAACATGGCCGCCATCCCCCGTGATTTGATCGAATCCGAACTGTTCGGACACGAAAAGGGCGCCTTTACCGGCGCCCAGAACAAGTCGACCGGCCGTTTCGAGCAGGCCGAGGGCGGAACCCTGTTCCTCGACGAGATCGGCGACATGCCGATGGATGCCCAGACCCGGCTGCTGCGCGTGCTGCAGCAGGGCGAATACACCACGGTCGGCGGCCGCACCCCGATCAAGACCGATGTGCGGATTGTTGCCGCCACCAACAAGGAT
>JAHJUC010000593.1 GCA_018829385.1 Alphaproteobacteria bacterium | reverse complement strand
GGGCGTGGACTATTTCATGGCCGGCAGCCTGCGGGTCGAGGGGCAGCGCGCCATCCTGGATGCCGACTTTCTCGATGCCGTGTCGGGACGCATCCTGTGGACGCGGCGGTTTTCGGCCCTGATCAGCGAGTTCATGTCCGAATACAGCGAAGCCGTGGACGGGATCACCCGCACCATCGGCCGGGCTGTCGCCTCCGACGTGATCTGCCACATCCGCGGTCGCGCGGCCCGCGAGCTTGCCGACCACCAGCTGCTCGTCGCCGGCGTCGGGCTGATGCATGAGCTGAACCTGCCCAGCTTCGCCCGGTCACGCGAAATGCTGGAGGAAGCCGCTCGCCGGATGCCGCGGGCAGCCGAAGTGCATGCCTGGCTGAGCGAATGGTATGTCATGTGCGTCTTCAACGGCTGGAGCACCGATGTGCGCGGCGACACCGCCCGCGCCGCCGACGCATCCGCCCGGGCGCTGGACATAGACCCGGAAAGCGCCTTCTGCCTCACCATCGACGGGGTGGTTCACAACACGCTGCTGACGCAGATCGATACGGCGGAGGAGCGCTTCGAAGCGGCGCTGGCGCGCAATCCGAACGAGGCCCTGTCATGGTTGCTCAGCAGCGTCGTCTACACATTTCGCGACGAGGGCAGCGAGGCGGTGTCACGGGTCGAGAAGGCGCTGCGGCTGTCTCCGCTGGATCCGATGCTGTATTTCTTTGAATCGCTGGCGGGATCGGCATACCTGGCCGCAGGCGACTACGACAAGGCGCTCGATTTCTCGACCCGGTCGCTCGAGCGCAACGACCGGCACGTTTCCACCCTGCGCGCCCGGATCTGCGCGCTCCACAAGCTCGGCAGGTGCGAGGAAGCCCGGGAAATGGCGGGTGTGCTCATGGCCCGGCTGCCGAACTTCACCGTCTCTTCCTACTTGAAGTCCCATCCCTCGGCCGACTTCCAGTTCGGCCAGAGCATTGCCGGAGCACTGACCGCATCCGGCGTTCCATACGGAGGAAAGTGAATGCCTGTACTCGGTCTCCAGCATGCTGCCCACGCGGCGCATGCAGCGCACGCTGCCCACGCCGCCCACGCGGCGCATGCAGCTCATGCGGCTCATGCGGCCCATGCGGCCGGGATTACAACGTCGGCGCTCACTCATTCGGGGGCATTGCAAACCGCCAGCCAGGCGATTGTCCATCTCGCCAACGGCGTCAAGGCAAAGCCCCCGCGCGCACTTGGCGCCAACTCCCCGGCCAACATGGACCGCTGGTCGGGCGATGTCCGGTCGAGGCTCTACATGGCCGAGTTCCTGCAGCCCTTCGCAGCGGACTGGATCGAGGCGGAGGCAGCGGTCGCGCTCAGCTGGCAAGAAACGGCTTTCCTGACCCTGCCCCGTCCGCCGATCGAAAGCTTCGCCAGGCAAACCCAGCTGGTGGTCAACTACATGGACCAGCGCGCGGCCCGCAGCGGCGAAATCATGGCCCAGCTCGATGATTTCAGCAGCTTCTTTGCCCTGCACCTGGCGCTGACGGCGGCACGCAATCCCTACACGATCGAACTGATCGGAACGGTCCAGGCGCTCGCCGGGCAAGCGACCATGATGCCCAAGCATATGCTCGCCTGCCGGCGCCCTGACGAGCTGGATGCGCGCATCAACCCGCTGATCCCGACACCCGGTCACGGGAGCTACCCGAGTGCGCACGCCACCCAGGCTTTCGCCGTTGCGACGGTGCTCGAGGCCTTGCTGCGCGGTACCGGCGACTTCTACCCAGATCTCGACGCCCGAATCCGGCTCGTGAAGGCGCAGGCGCACCGTATCGCCGCCAACCGGACAGTGGCCGGCGTGCACTACCCGATCGACAGCTGGGCAGGCTTCATGATCGGTAGCCAGATCGGCCGGATCATCATCGGCATGTGTACCGGCGCGACGACCCTCAAGCCCTGGCGTTTCCAGGCCGACGACACGAAGGATTTCCAGTTCGCCGATGTCGAGCAGTTCGAGGAAGACAGCGTCAGCCTGCCTGGCCCCGAAGCCGTGAACGTGACCGAGAAACCCGCTTTCGAGTGGCTCTGGAAAAAGGCAAAGGCCGAGTTTCCCAGCTTGAACGCCTGACAGGAGTTGACGATGAACGGCAAGCCCGGACACCTCAAGGACGCAGACAGCTTCGTCGGACCGTATGAAAGCTGGATGCTCAGGCATGGCAAGGATTTCGACCTGCCGGCCCTGCTGCTCGACAAGGAGCCGGCCATTTCGGCCGTCGCCGAATGGCCGGGCGGCTTCGACACGGCAGCGGATGGG
>JAHJUC010000592.1 GCA_018829385.1 Alphaproteobacteria bacterium | reverse complement strand
GGAATTGCTCTGGCCGCCGAACCCGTGATTGCGCCAGGCCTCGGCGACCGCCGGGTTCGCGGCTGCCGCAGCCCTGGCCGAGCATCGGTCCACATCCGGGGCGGGTGATCTGTCGGATGGAAACCGTCCTGGTTTATTTAGATTTGCCTAAATAATAGTCAATATGCTTAAATTTTAATCAATATTAACACGTTTTTAAATTGTATATGCCGAATATGTCGTCAAGCATGATGCTTCCAGCCGCAGCCATGATGGATTTTTTTATTCATTGAACATCACCCTGTGAGGCATCATGAGCAACTTTCTCGCCCGTTTTCCCATTTCCCGCCGCATCGCCATCGTCGCCTGCCTGCCGTTGATCGGCCTGGTCGTCCTGTCCGGCATGATGCTCAATTCCAACATCCAGGCCTATTCGAAAGCCGGGTTCCTGCAGGAACTCGTCGCGTCCATCGATGACCTTGGCGAACTCAGCCACAAGCTGCAGGTCGAGCGTGGCCGCAGCGCCGGTTTCATCGGCTCGGACACCAGGACCGTTCCTGACGTGTTGATCGCGGCGCGCAGGGAAACCGATGCGGAAATCGCCGGGTTCGGCGGTCTGGTCGAGCGAATCTCAGGCACCGGCCTGGCCGCGGAACTGGCAAGTGTCGGCGACCAGCTCAAGCGCATCGCCGCGCACCGGTCGAGCGTCGATGCCGGAACGATGAGTGCTGCGGAAAACATGGCTTTTTACTCCGGCATCATCGATTCCTTCATTGCGGCCGGGTTCAGCGCCGTGGAAGTCGCCTCGGATCCGAAGATCGCCACCGAAATGGGGGCGATGATGAACCTCACCGAAGTCAAGGAATATGCGGGCCGTGAGCGCGCGCTGGTCGCGGGCGCGCTGGGCGCGGGCGAAATGTCGCCGCAGGCCTATGTCGCCTTTGTCGGCAGTGTTTCCAAGCAGGATGTGCTGGCCCACAATTTCATTGCCAGCGAGCCCAAGGCCTACCAGGCGAAGTATCGGTCGATGCTCGATGCAACCGGCATTGCCAAGGTCAGGTCGCTGCGCGACAGGCTGACCGCGGTGTCCGGCGACCTCTCGGCGGCAGGTCTCGATCCGAAGGAATGGTTCAGCGTCACGACAGCGCGGATCGAAGCCCTGCGCGAGATCGAAAAGAGCGCCGTGGCCGATATCGCCGATGATGCCGAAGCCATTGCCGCGGCGAGCCTGACCGGCATTGTCGTGACCGGCGCGGTCAACGGAGCGCTGATCCTGGCGGTCATCATCGTCAGCCTCATGGTGGCGCGCTCGATCACCCGGCCGCTTGCCGGACTGTCGGAAGCGATGGGCCGGATTTCCGCGGGCGATCTCGATCTTGCCATCCCGGGCCAGGCGCTCAAGGATGAAATCGGCGCCATGTCGCGGGCGCTGCAGGTGTTCCAGGATGGCGCCCGGGAAAAAGTCCGGATCGAGGCCGAGATGGATCGCGAGCGGTCGATGTCCGACCGCGAACGGGCCGAGCGCGAGGCGGCGAAGGCGGCGGAAGCCGAGGCGACAAGCCAGGCGGTCTCAGCCTTCGCCCGGGCGCTCGATGATCTTGCCGCGGGCGACCTGACGGTCTCGATCGATACCCCGTTCACCGCCGATCTCGACAATCTGAGGCTCAATTTCAACGCCGCCGTCGGCCGGCTGGGCGACACGCTTGCCCGGGTGCATGCGGCGATCGACACGATCAATGCCGGCGCCGGTGAAATGCGCGCCGCCGCCGACGATCTGTGCGTCCGCACCGAGCAGCAGGCCGCCTCGCTGCAGGAAACCTCCTCGGCGCTGGAGCAGATCACCGCCACGGTCGCCCATTCGTCGCAGAGCGCCACCGAGGCCTCGGCGATGGCCAGTTCGACACAGCAGAGCACCGAGAAATCGCTTGTCGTCGTCGGCGACGCCATCGCCTCGATGGGGCGCATCGAGAACGCCTCGGGGCGGATCTCCTCGATCATCGGGGTGATCGACGACATCGCCTTCCAGACCAATCTTCTGGCGCTGAATGCCGGGGTCGAGGCGGCACGGGCCGGCGAGGCCGGCAAGGGCTTCGCCGTCGTCGCCCAGGAGGTTCGCGAGCTGGCGCAGCGCTCGGCCACCGCCGCCAAGGAGATCAAGGACCTGATCAGCGAATCCTCGCATGAGGTCGCCGACGGGGTGAAGCATGTCACCGCCACCGGCGAGGCGCTCGACGCCATCGCCAAGCACATCACGGACATTTCCCGGCATATCGAGAGCATTGCGACG
>JAHJUC010000591.1 GCA_018829385.1 Alphaproteobacteria bacterium | reverse complement strand
GGGTGGAGCGGAGCGTTCCTTGTTACACAGCGTCAGTGCCCGTCGTGGTGTGAAGGTTGATGCAAACTCGTTTGGCGTTTGCCAGTCGAGTTGCCAGTGCAGCCGGCTGCCATTGTAATCGGGACGCCATCTGGCCAGGCTTGACCGGCACGGCCCGCTTGCCCGTCAAGTATTCTGGTAGGCGGCGGTCATGCCTGCGCGGTGAAGCCGTGATCAAGTGCGGCGATGATCGCCTCGACTTGGCTGGCGTCAAGGATCAGAGGCGGGGAGAGGATGATGTTGGGACCCGATACCCTGACCATGACCCCGGCTTCCATGGTCTTGCGGTAGATCCGGCCAATCACCGCCTTGTCAACCGGAGCCTTCGATTTGCGATCGGACACAAGTTCCAAAGCGCACATCAGTCCATGTCCGCCGCGCACGTCGCCGATTACCTCGTGCCTTTGCTTCAGTGCCTCGAGCCCCTGGAACAGTTGCGTGCCGCGTGCGGCAGCGTTGTCGTTGATTTCCAGCCGCAGCGTCTCCTTCAGGCAGGCGATGGCGGCGGCCGCACCAACCGGATGGCCGGAATAGGTGTAGCCCGAGCCGATAGCGGCCTTGCCGGACGTGTCGCTTTCGAACAGTTCCGCCACCGCATCGGAGATCATCACTGCGCCGAAGGGGAAATAGCCGTTGGTGATCGCCTTGGCGGTGCACATCAGATCGGGCTTCACACCCCAATGCCGCGACCCGCTCCAGCTTCCGGTCCTGCCGAAGGCGGTGATGACCTCGTCTGCGATCAGCAGGATTCCGTGTTTCGTGCAGAGATCACGGACGCCTGGCATGAAGCTCTCGTGCGGCGGGATCACGCCGCCGGCGCCAAGGACGGGTTCCATGATGAAGGCGGCGATGGTGGACGGGTCCTGGAACCTGATCTCGTCTTCAAGCGCCGCAAGGCAGAGCTGGGCCAGCTTCGCCGGATCGGATTCGTTGAACGGATTGCGATAGGTGTAAGGTGCGGGAATATGATAGCAGCCGGGCATCAGCGGCTCGTACTGGGTGCGGAAATTGGCGTTGCCATTTACCGAAGCACCGAGCGTATGGGTGCCGTGGTATCCCTTCTTGAGGCTGAGAAACTTGATGCGGCCAGCCTCGCCACGCAGCTTGTGGTACTGACGCGCCAGCCGCAATGCCACCTCGACACTATCGGATCCGCCGGAGGTGAAGAAGGCGCGGCTCAGGCCGTCAGGCGCGAAGAAGTCGCGCAGCATGAAGCTCAGCTCGATGACCGCGTCGTTGCTGGTGCCCCGGAAAGTCGAATAGTAGGGCAGGGCGTCGAGCTGTCGCGCGATCGCCTGCTTTACCGGCGTGCAGGAATAGCCCAGGTTGACGTTCCAGAGCCCGCCGACCGCGTCGATCATGCGCTTGCCATCGACATCGATGATTTCGACGCCATCGCCGCCGGTGATGATTTCGGGTGGGTTGGCGAGGCTGTCAGCAGGATGCGCCATCGGATGCCACATGTGGCGGGCATTGTTTTCCTTGAGGAAATTGCTGTCCTTCATCGCTTATGCCTTTATCTTGAGGAGGTCGAGAGCCTGGTCGTAGCTCTCGACGGGCCCGGTCACGTCGAATGCCACGGTCTGCATGCCCACAGCCGCGGCTCCGCGGATATTTTTCATCTGGTCGTCGACGAAGACGCACTCCGTCGCGGCAATCCCCAGGCCGTCGGTGATGAAGCCGTAGGCGCGAGGATCGGGCTTGAGGATGCCGGTATAGGTGGCATCGACGATCAGTTCGAAGTCGGCGAGAAACGGCAGCCGGTCGCGGAAATCGGCGCCGTAGAAGAGGTCGAGTTCATTGGACAGGATCGCCAGCCTGCAACCGGCATCGCGCGCCTTGCCGATTGCGGCCAGCGCCTCGGGCCTTATCACCGCTGCCGGATCCGCCCCGCGCACACGGCCGACGAACTCGGCGAACTCGGTCCAGTCCTCGCCGACCAGCGCGCCGGTCTCGCGCATCCTGAGCGCCCAGTAGTCACGCTCGGTGATCTCGCCCGCCTGCATCGCATGCCAGGCCGCATCGCCATCGGGGTCGAAGGGGCCGCGCCAGGTCAGCGTACCGGGGGCAAGGCCGAGAGCCCTTTCGGACAGATCATGCGTCTCGAACAGGGTTTTCGAGATGACGCCGCCGAAATCGAGAACCAGCGCCCGGCTCACAGCTTGATCCATGCGGTCTTAAGGTCGAGATACTTGTCAAAGGCGTGCAGCGACTTGTCGTGGCCGTTGCCCGATTGCCTGACACCGCCCAAGGGGACAGTCAGGTCCGAACCGCCATAGGTGTTGACGTGGACGATCCCGGCCTTGATCCGCCGGATCATCCGGTGGGCGCGCGACAGATTGGCGGTCCAAACGGCGGCCGCCAATCCGTAGTCGGTGGCGTTGGCGAGGGCTATGGCCTCATCCTCGGTATCGAAAGGCATGATGGCAAGAACGGGGCCGAAGACCTCTTCCCGGGCAAGCCGGTCTTCCGGATGGACACCGGCCACGATCGTGGGCGCCATGTAGAAACCGCCAGTTTCCTCGAGAATGCGGGTACCGCCGGTGACGATCCGGCGTCCGGCCTG
>JAHJUC010000590.1 GCA_018829385.1 Alphaproteobacteria bacterium | reverse complement strand
GGGTCTCGTCGCCGGCCAGGATTACGAGGCGATCACCGCCAACTGGGCGACCGGATACCAGTCGTTCCAGGACGGCAAGATCGACATGTATGTCAATGGCTGCATCGATCCGTGCCAGCAGTTCATCCAGTTCACCGAAACCGAGGATGTCCGCTTCATCGGACCCGAGGATTATTCGGGCGAGGCCGTCACCAAGTTCCTGGGTTCCGACCGGACGCTCGCGGAAGTGCCGGCCGGCATGTACAAGGGCCAGAAGAACGAAAGCCCCGTGATGTCGCACGACACCGCCGTCGGCATCGGCGTGCGCGCCGATCTCGACGAGGAGACCGTCTACAAGATCACCAAGGCGTTCTGGGACAATCTCGGCAACATCACCTCGGAAGCGCCGTGGGCCAAGGCGCTGAGCATCGACTACGCGGTCAAGCCGCTGGGCGAGATGCAGATCCATCCGGGTGCGGCGCGCTACTACAAGGAAGTCGGCAAGCTCTGATCAACAAAAGACCGCCCGGCGAGAGAACCGGGCGGTCTTGTTGAGGCAATCGCGAATGCAGCGAACCGGACCGGGCGATAGCGTCCGCCAGACCGGTGCTTCCGTTTCAGAGCGGCTCGAGCCGGTGGAAGCGGGACTGGCCATAGACCAGCGGCGCGCCTTCGCTGATCCTGATCTGCATGATCTCGCCGATGAACACCGTGTGGCTGCCGGCCTCGACCATTTCCGACACGTCGCAGGAAAAGCCGATCAGCGCCTCGTCGAGAAGCGGCAGTCCGCGTTCATCCTCGACCCAGTGACCTTCAGCGAACTTGTCCTCGCCGGTGACCCCCTCGGCGCCGGCAAAGCGCATCGCCAGCGGGCTCGCCGGATCGGGCAGAAGGTTGACGTTGAAGGTCCGGCTCTCGCGGATGGCGGCACAGGTGCCGGTCTTGCGGTTGACGCAGGCGAGCAGGCTCGGCGGTTCGGCCGAGACCGAACAGACCGCCGTGGCGGTGATGCCGCGCCGCTCGGCCCCGTGGCGGGCGGTGATGATGGTCACCGCCCCCGGGAAGCGGGCCATGGCCGCCCGGAATGTGGCGTGATCGATGCCCATGCCCATCTTACGCCGCCTTGAGTTCTGAGAGATAGGCCTCGGCCGCATCTGGATCGGCGAACCAGGGGAAGAAATCACGCGGATCGTCAAAGCCATTGGCCATGCGGTGCGCCAGCCGCGGCTCGGCGCAGGCAGTGCCCATGATGTTGAGGATGAACGGCGGCGGCGGCTGCAGCATCATGTTGGTCCAGGAGACCACCCACTGTGCGTAGTCCCAGAACTCATCGAAGGTTGACTGCATGAAGGCCGCGTCGAACGGCTTGTCGCCATGGGCGAGGATGCGCTTGAGATAGACCGCCGCGGCTTTCGCCGCGTTGTTGGAGCCCTGGCCGGTGATCGGGTCGTTGAGACATACCGCGTCGCCGAGGCCGAGCACCTGACGTCCCGAAGGAAGCGTGCCGACCGGCTTGCGGATAGTGGGCGCGAAGCGGCCGGCGAGAATGCCGTTGTCATCGGTCAGTTCGATGTTTTCGCAGCGCGCCGCTTCCCACGGCAGGAAGGTTTCGAGGATCTTCTTCGACGTCGCCAGATGCTGCTCCGGTGTCTTCACATCCGCCCAGCAATCCATCGGGCCGCCCGGCACGCCCTCGAACACCATGATTTCGCAGGGGCCGGATGTGGTCAGCGCCGGGAAGACGAAATATTCGCCGACACCGGGGATCAGGTTGAAGCAGACGGCCGAATGCTCGGGCCGCGGCGTCATGCCGGTGACGTAAGTCAGCGCCAGGGCCCGCTGCGGCGTCTCGTAGGGCGATTTCTCCGCGTCGCGCTCGAACAGCCGGCCGATATCGCCCTTGCCGGAGGCAACGATGACCAGATCGTCCTGGCGCGCGTAGTGCTCCAGATCGGCAATCGTCGCGTCCTTGATGGTCAGCGTGCCACCGAGCCTTTCGAATTCCGCCATCCAGGCAGGAATCTTGACCCGCTGGTCGACCGAGTAGGCGCTGTGGTCGAGCCTGCCGGTCCAGTCGATGGCCTTCTGGCCCGAGCCATCCGGCGCCGGAACCTGGAAATTGATGCCGTCGACCGGCGGGCAGGTATCCGACCAGAAATCGATGCCCAGTTCGCGCTCATGCTCGACCGAATTGTGAAACATGCACTGGCTCGACAGCACCTTGCCGGTGGCAATGTCCTCGGCGGTGCGGTTTTGCACGACGCGCACGCTGTTGCCGGCCTTCAGTAGGCCGATGGCGAGTTGCAGGCCGGACTGGCCGCCGCCGATAATCGTGATCTTTCTCATTTTTGTTCCCCTTTTTTGGTCTTATTCCATCAGAAGCGGTATGGCCGGCGCCGCGCGCTCCGGGCCCATGGCGGTGTAGCCGCCGTCGACCTGGATGTCGGTTCCGGTGATGAAGCTGGCCTCGTCCGAGCAGAGGAAGAGGACGGATGCCGCGACCTCTTCCGGATCGCCGGTGCGTCCGAGCAGATGGAAGGGCGCCGCCACCCGGTCGGTCTTGGCGCGGTCGCCGCCGGTCAGCTCGTCCATGATGTTGGACCAGGTCCAGCCGGGCGAGACCGCGTTGACGCGAATGCCCTCGGGCGCCAGATCCATCGCCTGGTTGCGGGTCAGTTGCAGGATAGCGGCCTTGGAGACCGGATAGAGCCAGCGGCCGGTCTGGGCGACGCGGGCCGAGATCGAGCCGAAATTGACGATGGCGCCCTTGTTCCTGGCCAGTTCGGATCGCGCCGCCTGCATCAGCATGACCGAGCCGACGATGTTGACATCGAGGCTTTCAAGCCATTCGGCGCGGGTCGATTCAGCGCCGTTGTCGAGATAGGAGCAGGCGACGTTGACGAGGAAATCGATGCGGCCGAATTTTTCCTTGGTGGCTTTGACAAGGTCGGCGATCTGGGCGTCGTCGCGCAGATCGGTCTTCTGAAAGGCAATGCCGTCGCCTGTCAGCGCCTCGCCGGCTTCCGCATTGATATCGGCGATCATCACCCGTACGCCGGCATCCCTGAATGCCTTGACGATGGCCGCGCCGATCTTGGTCGCGCCACCGGGCACAATCGCCACTTTTCCGTCCAGTCCTCGCATTGGCATTCTCCCCTTTTCGTTGGAAAGAAGTTTGGGCCAATCAAACCGGGCCGCCATCCGGTTTGAGCGCTGACTATCCGGAAAACGAAAATTTCTACCGCTCAGTTGAAAAACGTGCTTTCATGCATATGCATGTTTTGACAACGACGGTGTCGGGAGCGCCCATGTTGCCGGATCCCTTGACCCCGCGCCCGCTGGCGCGGTTCAGCCTGTTCGAAAGCAGCGATCTCGACGAGGCGCGCGAAAGAGTTGCGCGGGTGTTCTGCCCGCACCGGCTCGACATGATCGGGCGCGGCAGCTTTGACGCCTGCCACAATCACGTCAGCGGCGAACGGCTGTCACTCAACTACATCCAGTATGGCGCCAAGACGCTGATCGCGCCGGGCGAGCTCAAGGATTTCTACCTGCTGCAGATCCCGCTTTCGGGTGGTGCTGCGATCAGCAACGGCGCGGATCATTATTATTCCTGCCCGGAGAAGGCGGCGGTGCTCAATCCGCATCTGCCGACGACGATGATCTGGGACGAGGGCTGCAGGCAGATCCTGGTCAAGGTTGAACGCGAGGCCTTGCAGGATCATCTCTCCCAGCTGCTTGGCTCGGGGGCCGGCAAGCCACTGACCTTCTCCGGCCCGCTGGACCTGACCAGCAATGTGGGCAGCGCGCTCTACGGCCTGATCATGCACCTGGTGACGCAGGCCGACAACGGACAGGTGATGCTCTCGTCAGGTGGCCTGCTGGCGCGCCAGCTCGAATCCGTCATCCTGTCGGGGATCCTGGAAGCCGGGCAGCACAATTATTCGCGATATCTCAGGCCGACGCGCTCGGCCGTGGCGCCGCGGCATGTGCGCAAGGCCGAGGAATATGTGCGCAACAATCTCGACAATCCGATTTCGCTGGATGACATCGCCAATGCCGCGGGGGTCACGGCGCGCTCGCTGCAACTCGGGTTCCGCAATTTCCGCAACACCAGCCCGATGGCGCTGTTGCGCTCGGAACGCCTGCGGCGCGTGCATGAGGAACTGATGGCGGGCGCACCGGGCGCCTCGGTGACCGAAGTGGCGACCCGGTGGGGATTTTCGCATCTCGGCCGTTTTTCGCAGATCTACAAGGAAAAATACGGCCAGTCGCCGAGCACGACCCTGCAGAACGGCTCGAGCATCGGCTTTTCGGACTAGAAATAACAACGGCCCGCCCCGATCAGGAGCGAGCCGTTGCAAGCTGGCTTGCTTGAAGCCGGGATCAGTTGACGTCGCTGTCCCAGCCGGAGATGGCCTTGGCCTCGAGGAATTCCTCGATGCCCCAGACGCCGCCTTCGCGGGCGCGGCCCGAAGCCTTGACGCCGCCGAAGGGCGAACCGGCGGCCCGCGACTTGCCGTTCATCTCGACCATGCCCGACCGCAGGCGACGCGCCATGCGGTTGCGCTTGGCGCCATCCTGGCTCTGCACATAGTTGGTCAGGCCGTAGATGGTGTCATTGGCGATCTCGACGGCGTGCTCTTCATCATCGAAGGGGATGATCGACAGGACCGGGCCGAAGATCTCCTCGCGCGCGATGGTCATGTCGTTGGTGACATCGGCGAAGATGGTCGGGCGAACGAAATAGCCACGGTTGAAGCCTTCGGGACGGCCCAGCCCCCCGGCAACCAGCCGCGCGCCCTCGTCGATGCCCTTCTGGATCAGTCCCTGGATCTTGTCGAACTGGGCGGCGGAGACAACGGGACCGATGTGGTTGCCGTCCTCGTGCGAGGAGCCGACCTTGACGGTGGCCGCGACCTCGATGGCCTTTTCGACCGCCTGATCATAGACCGGGCGCTCGACCAGCATGCGGGTCGGCGCATTGCAGCTCTGGCCGGTGTTGTTGAAGCAGTGGCGCACGCCACGCTCGACCGCCTTGGCATCGGCATCGGCGAAGATCACATTGGCGCCCTTGCCGCCGAGCTCGAGGCAGACCCGCTTGAAGGTGTCGGCTGCGGCCTTGGAGATGGCCGCGCCGGCGCGGGCCGAGCCGGTGAAGCTGATCATCTCGACATCCTTGTGGGTCGAAAGATCGGTGCCGACGCCGACGCCGTCGCCATTGACGAGGTTGAACACGCCGGCCGGCACGCCGGCGGCATGGACGATCTCGGCGAAGACGATCGATGACAGCGGCGCGACCTCGGAGGGCTTGAGTACCATGGTGCAGCCCGCCAGCAGCGCCGGGATCACCTTCAGCGTGACCTGGTTCATCGGCCAGTTCCAGGGCGTGATCAAACCGACGACGCCGATCGGCTCCATGGCGATACGGTCATTGGGGGCATGCGGCCCAAGCGGCCGGATGAATTCGATGTCCTTGAAGGCGGTGATGAAATTGTCGATATGCCATGTGCCGGACGTGACCTGGCTCGCGCGCGACATCGCGATCGGCGCACCCATTTCCAGGCTGATTGCCTGGGCCATATCCTCGGCGCGTTCGGCATAGATTTCGCGGATCTTCTTGACGTAGCCGAGGCGGACTTCCGGATCTGTCGTCGACCAGCCGTCAAAGGCTGCCTTAGCGGCCGCAACCGCCTTGTCGGTGTCCTGGGACCAGCCGAGCGAAATGACCGCGCAGGCTTCCTCGGTGGAAGGATCAATCACCTCGCAGTCCCGCGCCTTGCTGGGCGAAACCCACGCACCATTGATGTAAAACTCGCGCTTCTCGATCATGTCACTCTCCAATTATGTGCAGACGGCACAGATAGGCACCGTTTCATCCCAATGCAAATCTGTAGGGGCCGAAGGCAGGGTAAGGCAACCGCGATTT
>JAHJUC010000589.1 GCA_018829385.1 Alphaproteobacteria bacterium | reverse complement strand
TCTTCATGACGTTGCGAAGTTCGGGCATTTCCGGATAGAAACGCTGGTCTGGTTCTGCGGTCTGTTTGTTTCCGCGGCTGTTGAGAGGTTTGCAGGATGGTTACTTCGGTCAAGGGCGGGCGCGGGCGCGCGTTTCGAGTTGCGCTCATTGTCGCCGGGCTGGCTGGCGTGTCGTCTGTTGTCAGCGGCTGCCAATCCGATCCCGACATCGACATCACCAACTATGCGCAGACCGTCGAGCCGGCCGATGTGCTCTACAACCAGGGCCTTGCCAACCTGCAGGCCGGCCAGCTGACCGAGGCCGGACGCAAGTTCGACGCCGTCGACAAGCAGCATCCCTATTCCGAGTTCGCCCGCAAGGCGATGGTGATGAGCGCGTTCACCAATTACCGGCAAGCGCGATACTCCGAGGCGATCAACACCGCGTCGCGTTATCTCAACCTTTATCCGAACGATGAAGACGCCGCTTACGCGCAATACATCGTCGGCCTTTCCTATTACCGGCAGATTCCCGAGGTCACTCGGGACCAGCGCACCTCGGCGCGCGCCATTGCGGCGTTCACCGAAGTCATCGAGCGCTATCCCGATTCGGAATATGTCGAGGACAGCCAGGCCAAGCTGCGCTATGCGCGCGACCAGCTGGCCGGCAAGGAAATGCAGGTCGGGCGCTACTACCAGGAGCGCAAGGAATATGTGGCCGCGGCCAACCGGTATCGCCTGGTGGTCGAGCAGTATCCCAACACCCGTCAGGTCGAGGAGGCGCTGGCGCGCCTGGTCGAGACCTATTACGCGATGGGACTGGAAAGCGAAGCACAGACGGCAGCGGCCGTGCTCGGGCACAATTATCCCGACAGCCAGTGGTATGCGGATTCCTACAAGCTCCTGCAGACGCGCGGCCTTGAGCCGCGCGAGAACAAGGGTTCCTGGATTTCGCGCGCCGGGGCCGCCCTCGTCGGCTCCTGAAACGGACGGCGATGCTTGTCCAGCTGTCGATCCGCGATATCGTTCTGATCGAGAAGCTTGATCTCGAGTTCGACGCAGGCCTGTCGGTGCTCACCGGCGAGACCGGCGCCGGCAAATCCATCCTGCTCGATTCGCTTTCCCTGGCGCTTGGCGGGCGCGGCGACGGCAGCCTTGTGCGCCACGGCGCCGACAAGGGGCAGGTGACCGCTGTCTTTGACGTCGGCGCCGAACATCCGGCGCGAAGGCTGCTGCGTTCCAACGACATCGATGATGACGGCGATCTGGTGTTCCGCCGGGTGCAGTCGAGCGACGGCCGTACGCGGGTGTTCATCAATGACCAGCCGGCGAGCGTGGCGCTGATGCGCGAGGCCGGTTCGCTGCTGGTTGAAATCCACGGCCAGCACGACGACCGGGCGCTGATCGACACCGACGCGCACCGGGCACTGCTTGATGTGTTCGGCGACCTGACAGAGCGGACCGTCGATGTCGGGCGCCTGCACGAGGGCTGGCGCGAGGCCGAGCGGGCGCTGAAGGCGCACCGGGCCAAGGTCGAGGACGCCCGGCGGGAGGCCGACTGGCTGCGCTCGTCGGTGGATGAGCTGGAAAAGCTGCATCCGGTCGAAGGCGAGGAGGAGGAGCTTGCCGTCCGCCGCTCGATGATGATGAAATCCGAGAAGATGGCGAGCGACATCAACGAGGCCAACGAGGTTCTCAACGGCCAGGGCTCGCCGATGCCGGTGATCAGCGGGCTGGTGCGGCGGCTCGAGCGCAAGGCGCAGGAAGCGCCGGAACTGCTCAACGACACGGTGGCAGCACTTGATGCGGCGCTCAACGCGCTGGCGGACGCGCAGACGGCGGTGGAGACCGCGCTCCGGATGGCGGACTTCAATCCGCGCGAGCTGGAAGAAACCGAGGAGCGGCTGTTTGCGCTTCGCGGCGCGGCGCGCAAGTACAATGTGCCGGTCGAGGCCTTGCCGGAACTGGCGGCACGGATGGTTGCCGACCTGTCCGACCTCGATGCGGGCGAGGAGCGGCTTGCGGCCATGGAAGCGCGGGTCCGCGAGGCGAAGGCCGCCTTCCTGCATTCGGCCGAGCAGCTTTCCGAGCGGCGGCACAAGACCGGGGAGGCGCTGGCCGCCGCGGTGATGGCCGAGCTGCCGGCGCTGAAGCTCGAACGGGCGGAATTCATCGTCGAGATTGCCAGCGACATTGCCCATGCCGGCCCGTCGGGCATCGACAGCGTCGCCTTTCACGTGCGCACCAACCCGGGATCGCGGCCGGGACCGATCATGAAGGTGGCTTCGGGCGGCGAGCTGTCGCGTTTTCTGCTGGCGCTCAAGGTGGCGCTGGCCGATCGCGGCTCGGCGCCGACGCTGGTGTTCGACGAGATCGATACCGGCGTGGGCGGGGCCGTCGCCGACGCCATCGGCAAGCGGCTGAAACGGCTGGCGGCCGGCGTCCAGGTGCTCTCGGTCACCCATGCGCCGCAGGTGGCGGCGCGGGCGGCGACGCATCTCCTGATCGCCAAGGGGCCGTCGGAGGCGGGCTCGACGACGGTGTCGACGCGGGTCTCCACCATGGGGGCCGACGCACGGCGCGAGGAAATCGC
>JAHJUC010000588.1 GCA_018829385.1 Alphaproteobacteria bacterium | reverse complement strand
TCGCGTTCGATCACGGCACAGGGAAACTTGGCCGCCAGTCCCTTGAGCACGAAATAGAGAAAGTCCGGTACGTTTTCGGGAAGAATGCGGCTGATTTCGCAGCCGCCTTCGGAGATGTTGATCATCCGACAGGTTTGGGATGAATAACCCCGAACGCCGTGAAGCATGTAGTGAATGGTGCCGACCAGATTGGTTTGCCGGCGCTCATACTCACGCTTATCCGCATCTGGAAGGCGTGACAGATAATTCTTCGGCGCACTCACGATTTGTCCCCCCGGACGCGCTTCTGTTAGCTATTGATAACATTTCAAGGGTTAAAATCGTATGTGCACAGAAGTCCGAGATTTCGAAAGGCCGCATGCCCGGAGAAGCATTGTGGAGCACGATCAAGGAGTTCTCTGCAGCTATACCGGCGTATTCGGCTTCGCCAGGTTCCCATGCCGCACACCAGACTTGACGCAGGCCGCGTCATGGTGCCGATTCGGGCATGCCCTCGCTCATGGATGATTCGCCCACAAACGCCGCGGAATTCACAGTCAGTGAATTGTCCGGCTCGATCCGCCGGACCGTCGAGGACGCTTTCGGCAATGTGCGCGTGCGCGGCGAGATTTCCGGCTATCGCGGTCCGCATTCCTCGGGGCATGCCTATTTCTCGCTCAAGGATGACAAGGCCCGCATCGAGGCCGTGATCTGGAAGGGCGTATTCTCGAAACTGAAATATCGCCCCGAAGAGGGGATGGAGGTGATCGCAACCGGCAAGGTCACCACCTATGCCGGGTCGTCGAAATACCAGATCGTCATCGAGGCGCTGGAGCCCGCGGGGGCTGGCGCGCTGATGGCGCTGATCGAGGAGCGGCGGCGCCGGCTTGCCGCCGAGGGGCTGTTCGACGAGGCACGCAAGCAGTTGCTGCCCTACATGCCGATGGTGATCGGCGTGGTGACATCGCCCACGGGGGCCGTGATCCGCGATATCCTGCACCGGATCGAGGACAGGTTTCCGGTCCACGTGATCGTCTGGCCGGTGCGGGTGCAGGGCGACACGTCGGGCGACGAGGTGGCCCGGGCGATTGCCGGATTCAACGCGCTTGATGCGAACAGTCCGATCAAGCGGCCGGACCTGATCATCGTGGCGCGCGGTGGCGGCAGCCTGGAAGATCTGTGGGGCTTCAACGACGAGGCGGTGGTACGGGCGGCGGCCAGTTCAGATATCCCGCTGATCTCCGCCGTCGGCCACGAGACCGACTGGACGCTGATCGATCACGCCAGCGACCGGCGCGCGCCGACGCCGACAGGTGCTGCCGAAATGGCTGTGCCGGTAAAGGCCGATCTCGAAGCCCATGTGGCGACGCTCGCCGCCCGGCTCAAATCCGCGCAATCGCGGACGCTGGACCGGCGCCGCGAGGCACTTAAAGCGCTGGCGCGGGCCTTGCCAACGCTCGACAGCGTGCTGGCGATGCCGCGGCAGCGTCTCGACCGCTCGGCCCAATCGCTCGGCAGGGCGCTCGAACTCAACACCGCCAACCGGCGCCGGCGGTTCGAGCAGCAGGCTGCACGGGTGACGCCGGTGGCACTGGTCTCGGCAATCCGCGAGAAGCACCAGCAGGTTCGCGACAAGATCGCGCGCATGGACCGGCTGCAGGAACGCCGGATCGACGCGCTCAGATCGCGGCTGGAGCGCCATGCCCAGGTCCTCGCTTCGGTTCCGCGCAGGCTGGTGGATGCCCAAGGGCGAAGTAGAGAGCGGCTGACCGATCTTGCCCGGCGCAGCGACAGCGCGCTGACCCTGATGCTCGACCAGCGCAAACGCGGGCTTGGCGCACAGGCGCGGATGCTGCAGTCGCTGTCCTACCAGAGCGTGCTGGGGCGCGGCTTCGCGGTGATCCGCGATTCCGACCGCAAGGTTCTGGCGCGCGCGGCTGAGGTCGACGCCGGCAGCATGATCGCCATCGAGTTTGCCGACGGCGAGGTTTCGGCGCTGGCGAGCAGTGCCGACCAGCCGATGTCCCGGCCAAAGAAGCCGGCCCGCGGCAAGGCGGACAAGCCTGGGGAACCGGGCCAGGGCAGCCTGTTCTAGGTCTCGATTCGAATTACTTAGCTGGCAAAGAATCTCGTATCGACAGGTGCTTTTCAGGCCACGACCGAAGCAGCAACGGCCTTCAGGACGCGCGCGGCATCGTTCGGGTCGAGCCGAATCTGGAGCCCGCGCTGGCCGGCATTGATGAATACATGCGGTTCGGAGAGGGCGGCCAGCTCGATTGCCGTGGGCACGGCTTTCTTCTGGCCGAAAGGGCTGATGCCGCCGACATGGTAGCCGGTGAGACGCTCGGCGTCCGCGGGCTTCATCATGGTGGCCGACTTGCCGCCCAGGGCCGCCGCCAGCTTCTTCATGCTGACCTCTCGATCTGACGGGAGCACCACGCAGACCGGCTTGCCGTCAAGCTCCGCCATCAGGGTCTTGAGCACCCGCGACGGATGTTCACCCAGGGCCTCGGCAGCCTGCAGGCCGATGCTTTCGGCGTCCGGATCGTAGTCGTAGCCGTGAACGGTAAAGGCTATGCCGAGCCTGATGAGGCTTGTCGTGGCGCGGGTGGTCTTCGCCATCTCGGGATCTCCTCAGGCGAAGAACCGCTCGTAGAGTTCCGGCTTGAAGCCGACGATCAGGCGGCCGTCCACTTCCAGCACCGGGCGTTTGATCATCGAGGGCTGCGCCAGCATCAGGGCGATGGCCCTGTCCGCGTCGAGATCCTGCCTGTCGGCCTCATCAAGCTTGCGGAAGGTGGTGCCGGCGCGGTTGAGTACGGTTTCCCACCCGGCTTCATTGCACCAGCGCTC
>JAHJUC010000587.1 GCA_018829385.1 Alphaproteobacteria bacterium | reverse complement strand
CCGGCTTGTCCTCGGCATCATAGACCGCGACCAGCGAGCCGCGCGCGCCCTGCAAAGCATACTGCAGCGCCTTGGGCTTGGTGCGCGGCCCGAAATCCGGTGTCCGGACGATCTCGCTTTCAGGCCCGAGATTCTGTGCCTCCAAGGCCGAAATGGTCGCCTCGTCGTCGGTCTCGCAGACATATTTGATGTCGATGAGGCTCTTGGGCCAGCTAAGCGCCGATATCCGCGAGACAATCGCCGGCACCATGGCGGCCTCGTCGTGCAGGGCGATCAGCACCGTGTAGACCGGCAACCCGGCGTCGTCGCCCTGGTCCGCCGTGGGCGGTTGCGTCTGCTTGAACCCGGACGCCACCAGAGCGATCAGCCGCAGCAGGATGCCGCCGGAGAAGAACAGTGTCAGAACCACATGCAGCACCGTGAAGGCCGCGAAGGGCCACAGCATGAAGCCCGTGGCGGAAAGGTACACCGCCATCCCCAGCAGGAATCCCTGCGGACCGGTCATCACCCGCCGTGCGCTCGCATCGCGCCGGTCCTGGTCGAGCTCAAAGGTGATCCTCCGCACCCGGTCATTGGCGCCGGCCTGCCAGACCGCCTTCCGGATGGTCGCGGGGGAGGCCACCGCTAGACTGTCGCGCAACCCGGGCATGTCGCTGAGACGCCTCCGGTAGTCGTCCAGCTGCCGCGCCTCGGGAACAATGACGGTGATTTGCCCGCCCCCACGCGAAAGCCTGAGCGGTCCGTCGCGCTGCAGCAGCACATCCATGGACGGCAGCCGGATCACCTCGTCCGGATCGATCTCCGCCACATAGGCGAGGCCGAGCTCGCCGGCCATCCAGCGGTAGTAGAGTTCGGGATCGATCAGGCCTTCCGCCATCAGTTCCCTTTCGATCGTCGTGGCATTGGCCCGGGCGGCCTGTGTCGCGGCGCCGATATGGGGCTTGCCTATCCCGCATCCGAGAAAGAACCCAGCCTCGGAACTTTCCTCCCGCAATCTCGGATGCATCCGGATCGGCATACCCGGAGTATGTCCCTTGCCCGCACCATCGATATCGGCCAATTGCCGGTCGGTTGTGCCGGGAAGTGGATGATCTGAGCTTTCGCTTGGAGCCATGACTCTGATACACACAGGGCGGTTGGAGCAGGATACTAAATCTATGGTAGTGGAAACGCGCATGAATGCACCCCTAATTTTCCGGGGTATTTCGCGCATAATGTGTGCCTTGGTTGTTTTTTTAACCGTCGCTCTACCTGTCGCGAGCGCCGATGAGATGCTCGTGCCGAACTACACGGACCCGCGCGAGCGCATCCCGGTTCCCGACCTGATGGCCTACAGCCGCATCCGCTTCGTCACCACGGTGGATTTTCCGCCTTTCAGCTTTCTCGATCAGACCGGTCATCTCGCCGGGTTTCACATCGACCTTGCGCGGGCGATCTGCGAAGAGCTCGATCTGCTGCCGCGGTGCCAGATTCAGGCCCTTCCGTGGGGCGAGCTGGAGGGGGCACTGGTCAAGGGGCAGGCCGAGGCGCTGATTTCGGGTCTGGCGATCAGCGCTGAGAGCCGCAACAAGTACCGCTTCACCCGCCCCTATCTGGCCCTGCCGGCACGCTTTGCCGTCAGAAAGGATGCCGGCCCTGAGGGCGACAGTGCCGGCGCGCTGGCCGGGCTGCGTGTCGGCGTCCTTGGCGGAACGGCGCATGAAGCCATGATGCGCGATTGGTTTTCCGACACCAGGCCTGTCACTTTCTCCAGGCAGGACTGGATGTTCGAGGCGCTCAAGAACGGGACTGTCGATGCCGTGTTCGGCGACGGGCTGCAATTGTCGTTCTGGCTTTCGAGCCAGTCGGCGGAAGCCTGCTGCCGGTTTTTTGGCGGCCCGTATTTTTCGCAAGTCCATCTTGGCGAAGGACTGGCCATCGCGGTGCGGCCGCGCGACGCGCCACTCCGGCAGGCCTTCGACCATGCGCTCTCGGCGCTCAACCGCAATGGCCGCTTCACCGAACTTTATTTGCGCTGGTTCCCCAACGGGCTTTACTGATCCTCGGTGCTCCGGGGTCTTGCCTTTGGCGGGAACCGGAAGGGCAGGACCAGCGCCCAGCCAAGACTGGCGGTTCGGCTGTCGCGCCACTCCGACAGGCCGATCTCGATGCCGGTTTCGCCGCGCCTTGGGGTTTCGGTGTAGGTCGAGAACAGCCGGTCCCAGATAGCCAGGTTGAACCCGTAGTTCGAATCTGTTTCGCGCGGATCTGTCGAATGGTGGATCCGGTGCATGTCGGGCGTCACGATGAGCAGCCGCAGCACCGCGTCCACCGGCTTGGGCAGCCTGATGTTGGCGTGGTTGAACATCGCCGCGCCATTGAGCACGATCTCGAAGACCAGAACCGCCACCGGCGGTACGCCGAGCGCGATGATGACGGCTGCCTTCCAGAACATCGACAGCACGATTTCAAGCGGATGAAACCGCAGCGCCGTTGTCAGGTCGAAGCCGGTATCGGCATGGTGCATGCGGTGGATGCGCCACAGCCATTGCCACTTGTGGCTGACCACATGCTCAAGCCAGACCGCGAAATCCAGAACGACGAAGGCGAGGATGCCGGCCGCCCAGAGCGGAAGGCCGATGCGCGGAAACAATCCGTATCCGTTCGCCTGCGCCCACAGTGCAGTGCCCACCGCGGCCAGCGGGAACACGATCCTCAGAGCCACGGAGGACAACACCACCATTGCCAGATTGGTCATCCAGCGCCGGGATTTCAGAGCCCCGCGCATCTCGTCGCGCTCAAGCCGCGGCGCCAGCAGTTCGATGGCTGCGAGCGCGATGAAGATCGTGGAAAATGCCAGAAGCCGGATCACCGGCTCGGACAGGCCGAACAGTGTCATTGTGCGCCTCAGTTTCGTGGTCTGGCTTTCTCATGCCACAGCCGGTAGCCGCTGGCGAAACACGATCCGGTGAATGCCTGCGACACGTCGGCGCGGGGCCTTGAGCACCATGCGATCGAAAGGACGGCGCTCCAGCGATCAGGCGCTTCTGAACCGGGCGATCGCCCCGCGTTCGATCGCCGCGCAGGTGAGCTTGTCGAGCCCGAAGCGGTCGCGCACCATCTGCAGGAGCCGGATTTCCTCCTGCTGGATGTTGTAGTCGGCCGACGCCACCTCCACCGCCAGGGCGTATGCCGTATCGTAGAGCTTCGGCGGGACGGCATCGCGGACAACCTCGAGCACGATGTCGAGCCCTTCCGGCCCCTTCAGCAGCTCGGCCGCGGCGCGGGTGACACCGATCAGCCGCTCCGGATCAAATCCGTCGAACACCGGCAGGAAAGTGACCAGGCGACCGATGCGCGCCAGTTCCGCGTCGTTCATGGCCTTGTCGACGGCGGACATGGTGACCATCAGATAGATCAAGGCATCATGGGTGGTAACACGTTCGGTCATGGGCAGTTTCTCTCCTGAATTTTCTCGATAGATAAGAAAGCTGGCGGCATCGCACAAGCCGTCGGGTCGCAAAACTCCGGACGGCCGCCTGGCGGCCCACCGCCGCCATGAACGGGCTCGTCCTATTGGCTTGCCCAGATGATGCGGGCGATCCAGTCGATCTCGCTGACGTCGAAACTGCGGTTCGGGTGATCGGGGTTGAGCGAAATCAGCTCGACCGATTTCGGCGTTTGCCGGTTGAGTACCTTGGCCATCACCTCGCCTTCGCGGGACCTCACCACCACCCGGTCCCCGCGGCGGATCTGGGCTCCGGGTTCGACGATCAGGATGTCGCCATCCCGGTAAAGCGGCAGCATGCTGTCGCCTTGCACCTCGAGCGCATAGACCCCCGGCCTGTCGGACGGCTGGGCGGGGAAATCCACCACATCCCAGCCCTGCCCGGCGGGAAAGCCGCCATCATCGAAAAAGCCGCCGGAGCCGGCCTGCGCGAAACCGAGCAGCGGAATCGAACCCGCCTGCGGCGGAAAGACGCCTTCGGGAAAATTGCTTTCCCCTGGCGGCCGGCTGCCGCGCACCAGGCTCAGGAACTCCTCGAGCGAGGATCCGGTGGCATCCAGCACCTTGGCAAGCGATTCCGTCGAGGGCCAGCGATCGCGGCCGTCCGTGCCGCATCGCTTCGATTTGTTGAAAGCCGTCGGATCCAGACCGGCGCGCCGGGCAAGTCCCGAGGCCGTCAAACCGTGGCGTTCGGCAAGCGCATCGAGCGCTGACCAGATGCGTTCATGCGAGAGCATGGTCCAGGTTCCCGCTGTTCAGAACAAAGGCCGGGCTGATCAACGAAAGGCCCGAATAGGGCTTTTCTACATGATCAGCTGCCGTCGAGTAAAGCCAATTAGGAAAAATATCCTCACTCTTTCGCCAGGTGCGAACAGCCTTGCCGCCTTGTTCAATGCGGTCGGATCGGGCTCCGGCCGGTGGTCAGCGCCTGATCCAGCAATTCGATCCGGTCCTGCCCCCAGAAAGGCTCGCCATTGAGCACGTAAGTGGGCACGCCCACAGCGTCGGCGGCAATGGCGTCGTGGGAGTTGCGCTCGCGG
>JAHJUC010000586.1 GCA_018829385.1 Alphaproteobacteria bacterium | reverse complement strand
GGGGCGGCGCCGGTCAGATCCTCAACCGCGGCGGTCAAACGCGCGGCCTCCGGAAAATCAGCTCCTATCGCCGAAAGCAGTGCTTTGGCGCGGATATCGCCGTCTGGATAGAGCGGATGGCCGAAGCCGGGAAGCGTGCCGCCGGCCTGCAGTCGGTCGCGGAGGCTTTTCGCCGGGGCGTCCGGATCGATGCTGGTCCACAGCGATTCGACGCTTGTGGTGGTGGCTCCGTGCCTGATGCCGCTCAGGGCTGCCAGCGCTCCGACAATGACGGCTTTCAGCGAGGCGCCGGTGGAGGCGATGCAGCGCGCGGTGAAGCTCGAGGCGTTGAGTTCGTGATCGGCGCAGAGCACCAGGGCCTGGCGGATCAGGCCGGCGCCCGCGGCATCGACGCCCCAGGCTGCCGCGAGTTGCTGGTGGACCGGTGCGGCCGAGGGGGCTTGTCCGATCGCACAGGCCGCGAGAACACGGACCAGATCGCCGCTGCCGCGCGCCAGCGCCGCAGGATCGGTCTTCCAGGCTGAAGTCGGTTCGTCACTCGCAGCCACGGCGAACAGCGGCAACAGGGTCTCCGCTGCCGGCGCATCGCCGGCCTGCGCGGCCAGTTCAAGGAAAGCCTTGATGGTGAGAGGGGCGCGGCGCGGGAAGGCGCTCTCCACCGGCGCCTGCCAGAGCAGGGCGGCGATGTCTTCGAGCGAGGCGGTGTGTGAAAGCTCCACGGCGTTTCGGCCTCGGTAGTAGCTCGCGCCGTTCTCGATCAGCGTCAGGCCCGATTCCAGCACCGGCATGCCCCAGTCGAGCGTCGCCCTGGCGATTTCCCTGGGCTTGCGGCCGCGCCGCCTGGTTTCGGCCAACTGGTCGACAGCGGCTGCGAGATAGCGGCTCTGGCGCGGATCGTCGCCGGGCACGGCCTTGATCAAGCCGCGACTGACATAGGCGTAGAGCGTCTGGCGGGAGACGCCGAGGCGGTCGGCTGCCTGTTTCGCATCGATGTAATCGGCCATGGCTGATAACCTGATAGTTGATTTATATGATCAATATTGACGATATCCGGAATGGGCGGTTGTGTGAAGCTCGAAACCGGAAAGGAGCCTTGCCATGCCGCACAGATCATCAGCCGAAACAACGGGCGCTGGCGCGATGACATCCGCGCTCTGGAGCGCGCTCGGCGGGACGCCGGAGATGTCCGAACGCGTTGCAATCACCGGGCGGGGCTCACTGCCATCAGTCTTTGCGGTGAGCGATTTTGCTGCCGCTTCCGTGGCTGCGGCGGGGATGGCGCTGGCCGAATGGAGCGGTGCGCGGTCGGGGTTGCTTCCGGACGTCAGCGTCGACCGGCGGCTGGCGTCGCTGTGGTTCGGCTTCTCGATCGCGCCTGAGGGCTGGGCGCTGCCGCCGGCCTGGGATCCGGTCGCCGGGGACTATGCGTCTGCCGACGGCTGGATCCGGCTTCATACCAATGCGCCGCACCACCGCGCGGCGGCGCTGAAGGTGCTGGGTACCGCGGCCGAACGCGCCGTGGTGGCGGCGGCGGTGGTCCGCTGGCGGGGCGATGAGCTGGAAGCCGCGATCGTGGCCGAGGGCGGCTGTGCGGCGGCGATGCGCAGCATGGGCGCATGGACAGAGCACCCGCAGGGCCGCGCGGTGCTGGCGGAACCGCTGATGCGGATGGAGGCGGGCGACGCAGCGGATGCGTTTGCCGGGGAATTCGACCCGTCGCGGCCGCTCAAGGGGATCAAGGTGCTGGACCTGACGCGGGTGCTGGCGGGACCGGTGGCGACGCGGTTGCTCGCCGGGTTCGGGGCCGACGTGCTGCGCATCGATCCGCCCGCCTGGGAAGAACCCGGCGTCGTTCCGGACGTGACGCCCGGCAAGCGCTGCGCGCGGCTCGACCTGAAGGACACGGCCGGGCGGGAGCGCTTCAAGGCGCTGCTTTCGGAGGCCGATGTGCTGGTGCACGGCTACCGGCCGGACGCGCTGGAGGCGCTGGGACTGGGAGCGGAAGACCGCGCCGGCATCCGCCCCGGCCTGATCGATGTGTCGCACGACGCCTATGGCTGGAGCGGGCCGTGGAAAAACAGGCGCGGGTTTGACAGCCTGGTGCAGATGAGTTCCGGCATTGCCGAAGCCGGGATGGCCGCCGCCGGCGCCGACCGACCGGTACCGCTGCCGGTGCAGGCGCTCGATCACGGCACGGGCTACCTGCTTGCCGCCGCCGCGGTGCGCGGGCTGAGCCTGCGCCAGACACGGGGCACGGGATCGCGCTGGCCCACGTCGCTGGCGCGCGTCGGCGGGTTCCTTATGGCCTATTCGCAGGGCCCTGTTGCTGACCCGATCGGCAAGGCGGAGCCGGGTGATTACGCGCCGGACGTGGAACAGACGGAGTGGGGGGCGGCGCTGCGGTTGAACTCGCCGCTGAGGCTTGGCAACGCTGTGATGCGCTGGGACAGGCCCGCCGGGGAACTGGGGCGGTCGCAGCCGGTCTGGTGAGCGCCGCGGGGCGCTCATGGGTGCGGGGTGGGCAGCCCAGTGCCCATGGGGTCTTGCATGTGGGCAAGAAATTGCCACTATCGAATTCCGGACCTGCCACGGACGGCTGAATTCCTGTACAGCAGGATCTGGCACGTTCGTTGCAGGCGGACACCCGCAAGTGAGTGCTGCGAAGCCGCG
>JAHJUC010000585.1 GCA_018829385.1 Alphaproteobacteria bacterium | reverse complement strand
GACTTCCGAAGCCGGTCCCTTCAGATCGCTTTCGAAGGCGGCGTACTGGTTGCGCACGGCTTCCCAGTAGAACGAGATCCGCCGGATCCAGTCGGTATCAAGACCCGAATCGCGCTCATGTCCCTTCAGCGCCTCGACGATCGAGCCCAGGCAAGGTTGCGAGGTGTTGCCCGAAAGCGCGTCCATCGCCGCATCGACGGCATCCACGCCGCTGTCGACCGCCGCCAGCACTGTTGCCGCGGAAATGCCGGACGTATCGTGCGTGTGGAAATGGATCGGCAGGTCTGTGGCTTCGCGCAAGGCCTTGAACAGTTGCTGCGCCGCGGCCGGCTTCAGCAGTCCGGCCATGTCCTTGACCGCGATGATATGCGCGCCGGCCTTCTCGAGCTCGGCCGCAAGCGCGGTGTAGTATTTCAGGTCGTATTTCGGCCGCGCCGAATTGAGAATGTCGCCGGTGTAGCAGATGGTGGCTTCGCAGAGCTTGCTCTCCTCGCACACCGCATCCATCGACACGCGCATGTTCTCGACCCAGTTGAGGCAGTCGAACACCCGGAACAGGTCGATCCCGCCCTGCGCCGCCTGGCGCACGAAGTGCCTGACCACGTTGTCGGGATAATTCTTGTAGCCGACGCCGTTGGCGCCGCGCAGCAGCATCTGCAACAGCAGGTTCGGAGCCCCCTGCCGCACCAGCTCGAGCCGCTCCCACGGGTCCTCGGTCAGGAACCGCATCGACACGTCGAACGTGGCGCCGCCCCAGCATTCCAGCGACAGCAGATCCGGCAGCGCCCGGGCATAGGCGCCGGCCACGGCTGCAATGTCGTGCGTGCGCATCCGTGTAGCCAGCAGCGACTGGTGGCCGTCCCGCATCGTCGTGTCGGTGATCAGGATCCGTTTTTGCGCCCTCATCCAGTCGGAAAAGCCTTTCGGGCCGAGCTCGTCCAGCAACTGCCGCGTTCCCGGCCGGACCTCGCCGTCGACATGCGGAACCCGCGGCGGCGCGGCATCGGCGATCGGCAGTGGCCGGCCCTTGGTTTCCGGATGCCCGTTGACCGTCACATCGGCCAGGTAGGTGAGCAGCTTGGTGGCGCGGTCCTGGCGCTTGACCTGCTCGAACAGCTCCGGCGTCGTGTCGATGAACCGTGTCGTATAGGTGTTGTTGCGAAATTCGGGGTGACCGATGATCGCTTCCAGGAAGGTGAGGTTCGTGGCCACGCCCCGGATCCGGAATTCGCGCAGCGCCCGGTCCATCCGTCGGATGGTTTCCTCCGGCGTCGGCGCCCAGGCCGTGACCTTTTCCAGCAACGGATCGTAGAACCGCGTGATCACCGCACCGGAATAGGCCGTGCCGCCATCGAGCCTTATGCCGAAGCCGGTGGCGCCGCGATAGGCGGTGATCCGGCCATAGTCGGGAATGAAATTCTGCTCCGGGTCTTCCGTCGTGATCCGGCACTGCAGCGCGTGACCATTGAGCCGGATGTCGGCCTGCACCGGCACGCCAGACTCGGGCGTGCCGATGACGGCGCCTTCCAGGATGTGGATCTGCGCCTTGACGATGTCGATGCCGGTGACTTCCTCGGTCACCGTATGCTCGACCTGGATGCGCGGATTGACCTCGATGAAGTAGAAGGCCCCGGTGTCGATATCCATCAGGTATTCGACGGTACCAGCCCCGACATAGCCGGTGGCATTGGCAATCTTGAGCGAATAGGCCGCCAGTTCCTGGCGCTGGGCCTCGGTCAGGTACGGCGCCGGAGCCCGCTCCACGACTTTCTGGTTGCGGCGCTGCACCGAGCAGTCGCGCTCGAACAGGTGCACGGCATTGCCGTGGGTATCGCCCAGGATCTGGCTTTCGACGTGGCGTGCCCGTTCGACCAGCTTTTCGAGATAGACCTCGTCCTTGCCGAACGCCGCCTTTGCCTCACGCTTTGCTTCGGTGACTTCGCGGGCCAGGTCCTTCGGATCGCGGATGGCGCGCATGCCGCGGCCGCCGCCGCCCCAGGAGGCCTTCAGCATGATCGGATAGCCGATTTCCTCGGCCATCCGCGCCACTTCGTCCATGTCGTCGGGCAGCGGCTCGGTGGCCGGGACCACCGGCACGCCGATCTCGATGGCGAGATTGCGCGCCGCCACCTTGTTGCCCAGCCGCCGCATGGTATCGGGCTTCGGCCCGATAAAGATGATGCCGTTCTCGGCGCAGGCGTCGGCAAATTCCGGGCTTTCCGACAGCAGTCCGTAACCTGGGTGGATGGCGTCGGCGCCCGAAAGCTTTGCCACCCGGATCACTTCGTCGATCGACAGGTAGCTCTCGATCGGGCCCAGATCGCGTTCGAGGTGCGGGCCGCGGCCGACCTGGTAGGATTCATCCGCCTTGAACCGGTGCAGCGCGAGCTTGTCCTCTTCCGCCCAGATCGCGACGGTTTTCATTCCCAACTCGTTGGCTGCGCGAAACACGCGAATGGCAATTTCCGAACGATTGGCAACAAGAATTTTGGAAATCGGCACAGACAGGCTCCCGGGTGTGGGCAAGGAAAACGGGGCTCGAGCGAACCCTGCCTTCAATCATTAACGCCTGTTTTGCTGCAGTGCAAATTAGAGCCGATCATCTTTAGCTGGAAGCGTTTGAACGCCGGGATTTCGTGATCTGGCTAGAAGCGTACGGCGACGCGGCGCGAGCACCGTTAGCCTCGCGCGACGCTGTCCAGAACGCGAAAGGCCAAGTTCAGACGATTCCATCTGAAGATGATCGGCTCTAAGAGATCAGGCCCAGCCTGAAGGCAATCGCCACCACGTGGTGACGGTTCTTGGCCTGCAATTTGTCCTGGATGCCGTTCATGTACCAGTCGACCGTGTGCGCCGAAAGACCGAGCGTGGCGCCCATCTCGTTCGACGTCATGCCATAGCCCAGGTACTCGAGCGTTTCCATTTCTCGGCGGGTCAGCGGCATTGCAACGGGCCGGCTGATCTGCTCATGCGCACTCGGATCAACCGCCTCGAGAAGCTCCCAGAACGCCTTCTTGGCGAGCGCGTCCATCATCGCCATCTCCGACGGCGACAGCTCCACCGGACGGCCGGCAACCGTCAGCACTCCAACCAGCCCACGCCGCCCGTGAATCGGGAAGACATATCCGTCTTCAAGCCCGAAACGCCGCGCATCGACCATCATCCGCTCCATCCGCTTGTGCTGCGGATCCTGCTTGAAAGCCTCGACCGGTTCGCGCCAGCGATAGCCGCGCTGGCTGTGACCGAGATACCGGACCAGCGGGTCAATGGTTGCGTATTTCCGCTTCACGTAGAGCTCGGGCCAGCCTTTCGGCCATTGCCCTTCGAGCATGATGTCGCTCGCCGGGTTCTCCGGCCCGGGCTGCCGGACAAGCGTGAAATAGTCGAATCCGAGCTCGCTGATGACTTTTCGAAGCCGCCCGCGAATGCTCTCTGCGCCTTCCTCTTCGTTTCTCTCGGTATCAAGAAACTGCAGAACGGCGTTCATTTCCATAATCTCCCCAAAGGATCAAGTTTGGCGTTTATCGTTTAATTTCAATATTGTTCGACAATAAAATCAGGTTTCG
>JAHJUC010000584.1 GCA_018829385.1 Alphaproteobacteria bacterium | reverse complement strand
GCGCGTGTTGGGTGAAGGAAGTCAAGTGATGCCAGGTTCGTCGGCAGTGTCGTTATGGGACGAGACATCGGAAGAATTGTTTCAGGCGTCGCCGATGGCGGCGGACGTGACAACCGATCTCGCCATTGTCGGCGGTGGTTATACCGGGCTTTCGACGGCGCTGCATGCGGCGGAAAAGGGCCTTGAGACTTGCGTCCTGGAAGCCCGCCAGATCGGCTATGGCGGGTCTGGACGCAATGTCGGGCTGGTCAATGCGGGGTTGTGGCTGCCGCCGCAGGACGTGCGGGCAAAGCTTGGCGGCGAGCGCGGAGCGCGCCTGGTGGATCTTCTGGGCGATGGGCCGAATTGCGTGATGTCGCTGATCGAGCGGCACCAGATCCGCTGTGAACTGACCAGGTCGGGCACCATTCACGCGGCCCATTCGCAAAGCGGTTTCAAGGATCTGTCGCGGCGGGCCGAGGAATGGATCAGGCTCGGCGCGCCGGTCAGGCTATTGTCGCGGCAAGAGGCGGCGGAGAAGATCGGTTCCAGCGCGTTTCATGGCGGACTTCTCGATGCCCGTGCCGGAACGATCAACCCTATGGGCTATGTGCGGGGCTTGGCCCGTGCTGCCCACGCTGCAGGCGCGCGCATCTACACCGGCGCAGCCGTGACGAAACTCGTCAAGCAGCCGGAGGGCTGGCTGCTTGAAACCGGGGCAGGTGTGGTACGGGCGAAATCGGTGGTGCTGGCGACCAACGCCTATTCCGACGATCTCTGGCCGGGGCTGAAATCGAGTTTCGTGCCGATCCACTATTTCCAGGTGGCGACCGTTCCGCTGGGCGCCCGGGTTGCACACATTCTGCCCGAGCGGCAGGGGATCTGGGACACCGGGCAGATCATGTTCTCGCTCCGGCGCGATGCGGTTGACAGGCTGATCATTGGCTCGATGGGCGCCGTGATCGGCGGCGAGAAGGGACTGTCGGAACGCTGGGCGGCCCGCAAGCTCAGGCGGCTGTTCCCCGATCTCGGGCCGGTAGAGTTCGAGAAAAGCTGGCACGGGCAGATCGCCATGACGGGTGACCACCTGCCGCGCATTCACCGGCTGGACGAGGGGCTGTACACGCCGATCGGCTACAATGGCCGGGGGATTGCGCCGGGAACGGTGTTCGGCAAGGCCATGGCCGAGCTGATTGCCGGCGGCAGCGAGGCGGATCTGCCGATGCCGGTGACCGGCGTGAAGCCCGAGGTGCTGCGAAGCCTGAAGGCGGGGTTCTACCGGGCTGCGTTTTCGGCCAACCAGGTGCTCAAGAGTATCTAGACACGCCTTCCGGAGTTGCCGCTGCGGGCAGATGGTTTATTGATGCCTGGAGCCTTGCGCGGTCCAGATCGACCGGAACGGGGCAGGCAGACAGGGATTGGGACGAGGGCATATGGACAGTTGTGATGTGATTGTGGTGGGTGGCGGCCTTGCCGGGTTGGTTGCGGCGACCGAACTTGCCGACAGGGGCAAGCGGGTCATCATCATAGACCAGGAGCCCGAGAACTTTCTCGGCGGGCAGGCGTTCTGGTCGCTCGGCGGGCTGTTTCTGGTCGATACGCCGGAGCAGCGGCGGATGGGCATCAAGGACAGCCGGGAGCTGGCGCTCGGCGACTGGATGGGCTCGGCCCAGTTCGACCGCAAGGAAGACTACTGGCCGCGCAAATGGGCCGAGGCCTATGTCGATTTTGCCGCCGGCGAAATGCGCCCCTGGCTCTACGCGATGGGCATGCGCTGGTTCCCGGTCGTTGGGTGGGCCGAGCGAGGTGGTTCGTTCGCAAACGCTCACGGCAATTCCGTACCGCGGTTTCACATCACCTGGGGTGTCGGGCCGGGCATTGTCGAGCCGTTCGAGCAGCGGGTTCGCGCTCATGTCAAGGCCGGGCTGATCGAGCTCAGGTTCCGGCATCGCTGCTCGGCGATCCTCACAGAGAACAATGCGGCGAAGGGCGTTTCCGGCGAAATCCTTGTCGACGACGTCAGGGAGCGCGGACAATCGACCAGCCGCGAGATCAGCGGCGATTTCGAAATCCGCGCGCCGAGCGTGCTGGTGACATCGGGCGGCATCGGCGGGAACTTCGATCTGGTGCGCAAGGTCTGGCCGCGTGAGCGGTTGGGCGAACCGCCGCGCGAGATGATCGCCGGGGTGCCGGCGCATGTCGACGGGCGGATGGTTGCGATCACCGAGGCCGCCGGCGGCCGGGTGATCAATGCCGACCGGATGTGGCACTACACCGAAGGCGTGAAGAACTGGAACCCGATCTGGCCCAATCACGGAATCCGCATCCTGCCCGGT
>JAHJUC010000583.1 GCA_018829385.1 Alphaproteobacteria bacterium | reverse complement strand
TGTTCATTGCATTCGCCTGGAACCGCGATCGCCCGTCCGCTTTGCTGTTCCTGCCCTATGCGGCCTGGGTGAGCTTTGCCGGCTGCCTCAACGGCGCCATCTGGTGGCTGAACTAGCTGCAGAGCCGGGTATCGAAATTTCGCTTGCTGTTTGACCGCCGGATTGGCACCTTCGCAGCTGCGAAAGGAAACACCGCATGAACGAGAAGCCGGACGAAAATTTCCGTGAGCGCGTGACCGGCAGTTATGCCCGTCAGAATGTGATGCACACCATCGGCGCCGAACTGACCAAGGTCGACTACGGGGTTGTCGAGATCGAGATGCCGTTCCGCGCTGATCTGACCCAGCAGCATGGGTTTCTTCATGCCGGGATCCTTTCCACCGCGCTTGATTCGGCCTGCGGCTATGCCGCGCTGTCGGTCATGCCGGAAGATGCCGCGGTGCTGACCATCGAGTTCAAGATCAATCTCCTGTCGCCCGGGCGCGGCGACCGCTTCCTGTTTCGCGGCGAGGTGACCAAGCCGGGCAGCACAATCATAGTCAGCGACGGACGCGCTTACGCCATCTCCGATGGCCCGGCCAAGCTGATTGCATCGATGACCGGCACCATGATGGTGGTGCGAGGCCGGGAGGGTATTGACGGATGAGCGGAACGATCAAACGGGTCGGTGACAGGAAGGTTCTCTACGTGATGGCGGCGCAGCCGGAATACGGCCCGCATCTCAAGGCCCGTTTCGAGCCGCTGATCACCGGCGTCGGCCCGGTCGAGGCGGCGGGCGCGGTGGCCGCGGGCCTGTCGGTTGTGGGCCGCGACCGGCCCGACTGCATCGTCTGTCTCGGCTCCGCCGGATCGCGCACGCTCGAACAGACCGGGGTCTACCAGGTTTCCTCAGTCAGCTACCGCGACATGGATGCAAGCCCGCTCGGCTTCGAGAAGGGCCGGACCCCGTTTCTCGACCTGCCCGCAGTGCTGCCGCTGCCGGTGATCGCCGATGGCGTGCCGTCGGCAAGCCTCTCCACCGGCGCCAACATCGTCTCGGGCGCCGCCTATGATCTCATCGACGCCGATATGGTCGACATGGAAACCTTCGCGGTTTTGCGCGCCGCCAGCCGCTTTGATGTGCCGGTGATCGGGCTCCGCGGCATTTCCGACGGCAAGGCCGAGCTCAGCCACATCGACGACTGGACCGAATATCTGCACGTGATCGACGAAAAACTGGCCCAGGCGGTGGATCGCGTGGAGCAGGCGATTGCATCCGGCGCGGCTTTGGCTTAATCGCTCGCCATGAACGATATCCTTCACACCACTCATCCCGATTCCATCCTGATCATCGATTTCGGCAGTCAGGTGACGCAGCTCATTGCCCGCCGGGTTCGCGAAGCCGGCGTGTATTGCGAAATCGTCCCGTTCCAGCTGGCCGACGAGGGCTTCGCCCGGATGCAGCCGAAGGGCGTGATCTTTTCCGGCGGACCGGACTCGGTCACCCGCGAAGGTTCGCCGCGCGCGCCGCAGGCGGTGTTTGATTCCGGCGTGCCGATCCTTGCCATCTGCTACGGCCAGCAGACGATGTGCATGCAGATCGGCGGCAATGTCGAAGGCGGCCATCACCGCGAATTCGGCCGCGCTGACGTCGAGATCCTCAAATCCTCGCCGCTGTTCGAGGGCTTCTGGGAAGTCGGCAAGAAATATCCCGTCTGGATGAGCCACGGCGACCGTGTCACCAAGCTCCCGGAGGGCTTCGAGGTGATCGGCACATCGCCGAACGCGCCCTTTGCCATCTCGGTCGATGAGAAGCGGCGTTACTACACCACCATGTTCCACCCGGAAGTGGTGCACACGCCCGATGGCGCCAAGCTGCTGTCGAACTTCGTGCACAAGATCGTCGGCCTGAAATCCGACTGGTCGATGGCCGCCTACCGCGCGGAAATGGTGCAGAAGATCCGCGACCAGGTCGGCTCCGGCAAGGTCATCTGCGCGCTCTCCGGCGGCGTCGATTCCTCCGTTGCGGCTCTCCTTATCCATGAGGCGATCGGCGATCAGCTCACCTGCATCCTCGTCGACCACGGCCTGATGCGCATGAACGAGGCGCGCGACGTGGTCGCC
>JAHJUC010000080.1 GCA_018829385.1 Alphaproteobacteria bacterium | reverse complement strand
GAATCGTTTACCCAGACAAGGCTAGACAGCGTGCAGGGCGGCCAGAAGCCCGCGCGGCCCTTTTCCGCGCGGGGAAAGCGCCGCTCCGGGAAAGCACGACACGATCTCGACACCATGCTGCTCGAGCACGCGAAAGCCCGCTTCCTGTTCCTCGAATGCAATGATCCGCCCGGGCGACAGCACGATCGGCGCAAGCATCGCAAGCGCGTCCGCCACCGGCCCGGGATGCTGCCTTATATCGATCAGATGCAGCTCTGTCGCCTCCATGCGCCGGGCCAGCTCCTGGACAAATGAAGATCCGCAGGGCTCGATCCCCAGGACGGCGCCCCGGTGATTGGCGCGCACCCCGAAAGCGCTGGCCGTCTCCAGCAGCGCCGTGTCAACAAGCAGGCAATCACGGCTGAGCGGCAGGAAGCAATCGTCGAGGCATTCGCACCCGGTGCCGGTCAGGTCCAGCCAGAACATGCTGCTGACCCGGTTCTGCCGAAACAGCGATGCAGCCAGCAGAGACAAGGCCTGGACGCTTGTGTTGCGCGTTATGGCCCCGACGCAAACACCCTCGCTCGGCATGGCGATGTCGTTTCCGGCGACCGGCGGGGAAGACCGGTCGGCACCGTCGGCGGTCAGCCAGAACTCGAAGCGCGACTGGTCGAACAACGGCGCGAAATTCAGGACCGTCGCTGCGGTGATCGCCGCCGCGCGGCTTTGCCGCTGTTCGGGCTGGGAAAGCAGAACGCCGCCATCAATGACCCGGAGCCGTGAGCGCGGATGCATCGCATCGGCAAGCGGCGAGATCAGCCAGCCTGCACCATCGGTCGCGTCATGGGCCGGGCCGCGCAGTCCGGCAGGCAGGTCGGCGAGTTGCATGCCCTCCATCAGGAAGCGTGTCAGTGCGTCGGCCGGCTGCTCGCTTAGCCAGAAGATGATGCCGCCGGCCGCGCTCGTCTCGGTTTCAACTTCGGCGAGCCGCCGTTCGAGTATCCAGTCGCGCGCATCGGCAAATCCAAGCGCGGAATGAAGCAGCGCATCAAGATGCCGGACGGTTACACCGGCAGTTTCGAGCGCCCGCACCAGTCGCCGGTGTTGCCTGGCCGCTTTCTCAACCTCGCGTCCCGCGCTCTGAGTGCGCGCGCCGAGTGGATCGCATACCGGTCCCTGAACCAGGGCATCGCGCAAGACGCCAACATCATCGCAAACCGAGATTATCGTGCCGGATCTCGCCATGTCTTCCCCATTTTCCAAGGCAGTCAGCCAAGGTGCTCGGGGACCATGCTCGACCCAAAACCGGGCCCGCACATTGATGTTCGTCAATGTCCAGGGATCTCGTGTCGCCATGCCGTCGAAAGATGAAAACCGCCGCGCCCGAACCTGCCTAGCAGGCCTCAGCGGCTTGCCGGCCAATGATCAGCGCGCAGCGATCCTTTCAAGATCTTCGCGCGATTCGCCGGAGTGCCGGACCAGTTCACTGGCGTTGAGCAGTTCGAAATGCTTGGCATTGATGATCCGGATCACCTTTCCCCGCGCCAGGGTCTGGATGTTGCGGCTCAGCGTCTCGGGGGTTGTGCCGAGATAATCGGCGATGTCGCGACGGCTGAGCGGAACATGCACGACCGGACTTGACACATCCCCGTGCTCCCGGTGCTGGTTCCTCGACCGCCGCGAGAACACGAACAGCAACGTTGCCACACGTTGCATGGTGGTATGGCCGTTGGTGATTGCCGCCCACTCCCTGACCGCATCCAGTTCATCGAGCTTGGCCTTGAGCATTTCGTGCTCGACTTCCGCATGATCCATCAGGAACCGCTCGAAGCCGGATTTGTTCATTGCGCACAGCGTCACATCGGTGACCGCCTCGTAGGCAAACTGGGATTCCTCGGCAAACAGCCGGCCGAAAAAATCCGACGGAAACAAAAGGCCGACAATGTGATCGTCGCCACTCGCCGATGCACTGGAAAGCTTGACGACGCCCTCGATGATATTGCCGACAATGTCGCTGGCCTCGCCCTGCCCCTGGATGACCGTGCCGCGGACAAACTTGCGGATATGGGAAATACGGTTGAGCTGCGCCATCGCCTCAGGCGATGCGACATGGCAGACGGATCGATTGTAGATCACGCAACTCGTGCACTTCCCGCACAGACAGGCAAGATCAGCAGCTTTGCTCATGAGGACACCCCTGCTGGATCGGAGCTCAGGTCCACCGGTTGGCCGACCACGTCACAACACATCTGAGCCACCTGTTCCGAGCGGCAGTCAATCGCACGGAGGGTGGCGCGTCAAGGACAAAGACATGCGACCTTCGATTGAAATCAATTCGTTGGGCGCGCGGTTCACTGGTTGGGCCCCGATCTCACCTGTGCCCATCAGCGCCGGCCCCCGGATTGCGGCCTGGTCGGAAACACCGCCAAAAGCCCCCGACCGTTTCGCTCAGTTGCGCGCCCGCTCCGGCTGTTTGAGAGCTTCGATCGCCGCAGGCAGCTCGAGCAGGCTCGAAATCACCCGGTCGGCGCCAAGCTCGTCGGCAGGCACGGTGGTGTAACCGCCATGAACCGCCACGCTTGCCATGAACGCCGCCTTGGCCGCGCCAATATCCGCAGGGCTGTCGCCAACCATCAACGCGCGGCTTGCTGATAATCCCATGGTCGCAAGCGCATGATGCAGCATGTCGGGCGCCGGTTTGCGGGCCGGGCCGGTGTCGCCGCCAACCACGACCGCCACCTGTCCGTCGATGCCGAAATGCTTCAGGATTTCATGGGTGAAGGCTTCCGGCTTGTTGGTTACAACACCGATCTTGACGCGGGCGCCGTGATAGGCGGCAACCATTTCCATGGCGCCCGGCATCATGGTCGTAAAATGGGTCAGGTGCTTGCCGTAGATGCCCATCATGCGATCGGTCGCCTGATCCAGTCCGTCAGCTTCGACCGGTTTGCCTGATGCAGCATAGGCCCGCTCGACCAGCTTCTTGACCCCGTTGCCGATCATGCCCCGTACCGCATCCACCGACAGCGGCGGCAGCCCGTCCTGGGCCAACAATTCATTGACCGCAGCCGCGATGTCAGGCGCGGAGTCGATCAGCGTTCCATCGAGATCGAACAGGATGGCCTGTGGCCAGCCGCAGCGGTCTCCGTCATTGGCGAAAATTCCGGTCACACGGTGTCCTTCCATTTGATCGAGCACCCCATCGATGCGATCTGCTCTTCCGGTCCCTTGCCGGTTTCGGCCACCTGGCGCATCGCCTCGTAAAGGTCGCGCCTGAGATCCGCAGGCCCGCTTTCGCGCCGCGACGCGTCAAGCCGGCCGCGATACTGCAACTCCATCTGCGCGTTGAAGCCGAAGAAATCCGGCGTGCACACCGCACCCCAGGCCCGCGCCACCGACTGGTCTTCATCATACAGATACGGGAACGAAAACCGATGCTGATCGGCAAAGAGCTTCATGTTTTCAAACGAATCTTCGGGATAAGCATCCACATCGTTGGACGAGATAGCCACGAAGCCGACGCCGATATCCGCCAGATCGCCCGCATCCCGCACGATGCGGTCGATCACCGCCTTGACGTAGGGACAATGGTTGCAGATGAACGCCACCACCAGGCCGTTATCGCCGGCTTGATCAAGAACATTACGGGCCTGTCCGTCGACGCCGATCAATCGGGCGTCACTCGGTTTCCATCCAAAATCACACAAGGGGGGAATTGCGGCCATTGGACGTCTCCTCGGTCAGTTCCGGTAGCAAGTCTTAGCGCATCGCGCCATCGGATGCCGCGCGAATGGCCTCGATATTGGTCTTATACGCTGTTTGTGTCCCTCCTTTGAACACAGCGGATCCTGCAACCAGCACATTGGCGCCGGCGGCTGCCACCAGCGGTGCGGTTTCGGGCGTCACGCCGCCGTCGATTTCGATGTCGATCGGCCGGTTGCCGATCATGCTCTTCACCCGCGCCACCTTGTCGACCACCGCCGGGATGAATGTCTGCCCGCCGAAGCCCGGGTTGACCGTCATCAAGAGGATCAGGTCGAGCCGGTCGAGCACGTATTCGATGACGCTTTCCGGCGTCGACGGGTTGAGCGACACCCCGGCCTTCTTGCCGAGATCCCGGATCGCCTGCAGCGACCGGTCGAGGTGTTTGGTGGCTTCGGCATGAACCGTGATGATGTCGCAGCCCGCATCGGCGAAGGCCGCAAGGAACGGATCGCACGGCTCGATCATCAGATGGCAATCGAATATCTTGTCGGTGCGATTGCGCACCGCCTTGATGATCGGCGGTCCGAAGGTGATGTTGGGCACGTAATGCCCGTCCATCACGTCGAGATGGATCCAGTCGGCGCCGGCTTCAACCACGGCCTCGATCTCGTCCCCAAGCCGCGAAAAGTCAGCCGACAGCACCGAAGGTGCGATGATGGTCTTTTTCATGCTCCCTCCTCCGCCACGCTGTCTGGAATGCCCATGGTGAACACCCGGCTGACCTTCAGGTCCTCGGCCGTGATCGTCGACAGTTCCTCCGCCGTCACCGGTCCGGTGGCGGTCGAAAACAGCCGATTGGCCTGTCTCAGCCGCGCCCGGTCGAGCGCGTTGCGGATCGAGCGCGCATTGGCGAAATGCGGCTGCTGCCGCCTCAGCCGGATGTAGCGCTGCATCAGTTCGTGGGCTTCATCGTCGAAATGATAGTTCTGTTGGGCAAGCATGCCGTCGGCGATCTGCAGCAGTTCCCCCTCGCTGTAGTCGGGAAACTCGATGTGATGGGCGATGCGCGACCGGAACCCGGGATTGCTCTCGAAGAACTTGTCCATCCTGTCGGCATAGCCGGCGAGGATCACCACCAGGTCCTCGCGGTTGTTCTCCATCACCTGCAGCAGGATCTCGATCGCTTCCTGGCCGTAGTCACGCTCGTTGTCGGGCCGGTAGAGGTAATAGGCCTCGTCGATGAACAGCACCCCGCCCATCGCCTTCTTCAGGATTTCCTTGGTCTTGGGCGCGGTGTGGCCGATATATTGGCCGACCAGGTCATCGCGCGTCACCGAAACCAGGTGACCCTTCCGGACATAGCCGAGCCGATGCAGGATATTCGCCATCCTGAGCGCCACGGTGGTCTTGCCGGTGCCGGGATTGCCGGCGAAATTCATGTGCAGCGTCGGCGTTTCGTGGCTCAGCCCCATCGCCTTGCGGGCCCGCTCGACGATCAGCATCGCCGCGATCTCGCGGATCCGCTGCTTGACCGGCTTGAGCCCGATCAGTTCCCGGTCGAGTTCGTCCAGCACCTCGGCGACACCGGATTTGTTGTATTCCTCGCGCAGGTCGATCGCAGTCGGCAAGGCCTCTGCTTCATCAGGCGCAATCAGGTCAGCGGCGTCGGCCATCATGGTCTCCTCAACGATTGCCGCCGGCCCAGCGATTTGGGCCAGCGGATGCTTGCAGATCAGCGCCGCGCCACGTCCCAGGAATAGGTCTGGCTGCGCGAGCGCGTATCGGTGCGGGTCATCTGCAGCTTCGGCTCCTGCTTCGGCCGGTTGACGATGAAACTCATCATCACGCTTTCAAAGCCCCTCGTGGAATCGAACGCGTTGATCCGGATGTAGCTGTCGCCATGAGCCTTGCGGCAATCATCAAGCTCCATCATCGCGCCCTTGGGATCCTTCAGATCGAACATCGGGTGGCCCCACATCTCCCAGTAGGTGTTCCGGGGATGCGGATCGTCGGTGTACTCGATGCCGACGGCCCATTCGCGCGACAGGCAATACTCGATCTGGGCGGAAATCTGCTCGTCGGTCAGGTCGGGCAGAAAGGAAAAGCAGCCTTGGGTGATACGCATGTGTGTGTCCTCCTCGATCGGGCTTACATGGAGACCGACGCGGTCGGCACGAAGTCCGACGTGTCTGTCGATGTGTAGTTGAAGGTGATGTTGCCCCAGGTCTCGAGCGCGGCTTCCAGCGGCTTGCACCACCGGGCGGCGGCACGCAGGATCTCGGGACCCTCATTGGCGATGTCGCGGCCCTCGTTGCGGGCCAGAACCATCGCCTCGAGCGCAACCCGGTTGGCCGTGGCCCCGGCCTGGATGCCCATCGGGTGGCCGATGGTGCCGCCGCCGAACTGCAGCACCACGTCGTCGCCGAACAGGTCGAGCAACTGGTGCATCTGCCCGGCATGGATTCCGCCCGAAGCCACCGGCATGACTTTCTTGATGTCGGCCCAGTCCTGCTCGAAGAAGATGCCGCGCTGCAGGTCGACCTCGTTGCGGGTCTCGCGGCAGACATTGTAGTAGCCCTGAACGGTCAGCGGATCGCCCTCGAGCTTGCCCACCGCGGTGCCGCAATGCAGATGGTCGACACCGGCGAGCCGCAGCCACTTGGCGATCACCCGGAACGAGATGCCGTGGTTCTTCTGGCGCGTGTAGGTGCCGTGGCCGGCGCGGTGCATGTGCAGGATCATGTCGTTCTGCCGGCACCATTCCGAGATCGACTGGATCGCCGTCCAGCCGACGATCAGGTCGACCATGACGATGACCGAGCCCAGTTCCTTGGCGAACTCGGCGCGGCGGTACATCTCCTCCATCGTGCCGGCGGTGATGTTGAGATAGTGCCCCTTGATCTCGCCGGTCTCGGCGGTCGCCTTGTTGACCGCTTCCATGCAGTAGAGGAACCGGTCGCGCCAGTGCATGAACGGCTGCGAGTTGATGTTCTCGTCATCCTTCATGAAGTCGAGCCCGCCCTTGAGCCCCTCGTAGACCACGCGGCCATAGTTCTTGCCCGACAGGCCGAGCTTGGGCTTGGTCGTTGCGCCGAGCAGTGGCTTGCCGAACTTGTCGAGACGCTCGCGCTCGACGACGATACCGGTGGGTGGACCCTTGAAGGTCTTGCAGTAGGCCACCGGGAACCGCATGTCCTCGAGCCGCGCCGCCTTCAGCGGCTTGAACGAAAACACGTTGCCGATGATCGACGCCGTCAGATTGGCGATCGAGCCCTCCTCGAACAGGATCAGGTCATAGGCGACGTAGCAGAAATACTGGCCCGGCGTGCCCGGAACCGGATCGACCCGGTAGGCCTTGGCGCGGTACTGGTCGCAGGCCGTCAGGCGGTCGGTCCAAACCACGGTCCAGGTCGCCGTCGAGCTCTCGCCGGCCACCGCGGCAGCCGCCTCGATCGGATCGACGCCCTCCTGCGGCGTGATCCGGAACAGGGCGATCAGATCGGTGTCCTTGGGTTGGTAGTCACCGTCCCAATAGCCCATCTGCGCATATTTGAGCACGCCGGCCTTGTAGCGTTCCTTGCCCTTGATCTCGGTTTTTGCGTCCGTATTCATGGCGTTGACCTCTCTTCTT
>JAHJUC010000582.1 GCA_018829385.1 Alphaproteobacteria bacterium | reverse complement strand
TGGTTTTGCCCAAGCAATAAGGTTCGATGATCGCCCATTGCGAATTGGATAGGACTCTTCGGGTCAAAGTTGCTCTCCTCCGTTTGCAACCTTGAATCAGAAGTCAGCTGATTTGGGAATCGTGAACGTCAACAGCCCCTAGTTTGGCCAAACCTTGTATTTCGTTGGAAACAGATTTACGTCAGCCAATAGCTCGTTTAGTCGCTTGGCAGGCCAACCGCTGCGACCGCTGAACCCACCAGAAACCTTGAACATGTAATTGTCGGCCAACTGGAGCATCCTCGAGTGGTGCGAGCGCCCGAAATGGACGCTGTCCACCAATTGCTCAATCTTGATACCGTAGGTCGTCGGGGTGCCACGCTGGCGATATTTCGCGAAATCCTTGACCATAGAATTGGCCTGTTCGTCGTCTAGATCACCAATTATCAGGCACGGCGAGTTGCTCGGCAGCGCCATTTCGACGCGCTCGACGAAATGTTGGAAGGCGACTTCGGCCGCCGTGGAAGTCTTGTAGAGTTTTTCGTGTCCGTCGTCAGATAAAATGGGGCATCAGAGCGGCTTGAGTATTGGAGGCTCTGGTTCGATTGTGTTGCTGATTATGCCGCCTGTTTTAGATGTTGCAAGCGGCGTTGGCGGATTGTCAGTTTCTTGATCTTCTCCCTTTCTCTCAAGATGGCTTTGTCGCGCCCAAAGTAGACGTCGGCGGGTGTGACGTTGTTCAGGCTCTCGTGGTAGCGCTGGTTGTTGTAATAGTCGACGAAGGCTTCGATCTGGCGTTCAAGATCGCCTGGCAGATAGTAATTTTCCAGCAGAACCCGGTTCTTCATCGTCTGGTGCCATCGCTCGATCTTTCCCTGGGTTTGCGGGTGGAATGGCGCACCGCGGACATGCGTCATTTTCTGACCTTCCAGCCATTCAGCCAAATCGCCAGAGATGTAACAGGACCCATTGTCACTGAGCAGGCGCGGCTTGTGGTGCACAACAGCCTGGTCGCAACCCGACGCCTGAAGCGCCAGTTCAATGGTGTCTGTCACGTCCTCGGCCCGCATGTTCGTGCAGAGCTTCCAGGCGATGATGTAGCGGCTGTAATCGTCTAGGATTGTGCTGAGGTAATACCAACCCCATCCGATGATCTTGAAGTAGGTAAAGTCGGTCTGCCACATCTCATTGATGGCGGTAGTTTTGTCTTTGAACTCATTGGCTGCCTTGATCACCACATAGGCCGGTGCGGTGATTAAATCGGCAGCTTTGAGGATACGATAAGCCGATGATTCAGAGACAAAATATCGCTTCTCATCTGTGTATTTGACTGCCAGTTCCCGGGTCGTCAGCGACTCGTGTTCCAGCGCGAACTCAATCAGGTCGTCGCGCCGGCCTTGGGGGATACTGTTCCAGACCGACTTCGGGCAGGGTGAGCAATCTGCCAGTGCATCAAAGCCGCCTTCGACGAAGCGATCATACCAGCGGTAGAAGGTCGTGCGCGGAATGCCCAGCATATCGAGGGTCTGCTTGGTGGGCAGGTGCGATCCTTCGACCGTGCGGATGATCTCAAGCTTCTCGGTCGCAGGGTATCTCATGCCTCGTCCTCCCCAGCCCCTGTCATGCTTTTTTTGAGCAAGCGGTTCTCCAGGGTCAGATCAGCGACGCATTCCTTCAAAGCCAAGGCCTCCGAGCGAAGGTCCTTCACTTCGGGTGAAGTCGCCTGACGCGCAGTGTCACCCGACAGCCGGCGCTTGCCTGCTTCCAGAAACTCCTTCGACCAGCTGTAATACAGGCTTTCGGCGATACCTTCGCGGCGGCACAGTACCGAGATGCTTTCCTCGCCCCGCAAACCCGCCAAAACGATGCGGATTTTTTCCTCCGCCGAATAGGTCTGCCGGGTCTTGCGGCGGATGTTCTTGACCAGCTTGTCAGCTGCGTTCTTCGATGTCCCGGATGTCTTGTTCATCTTCACTCCATGAAAGTTACGATGAACCAGAAATCCTCCTTTGTTCAAAACCCTAAATCTGACCCACAGGCGCTGACGTCAGACAGTTCATAATTTGTTAGCGCTGGACAGCAAAAAGCTCCGCCCGGTGAGGGTCAGTTCGTAGGGATGTTGCCACAGGGTGATATTAGGTGGCCAGATAGTCCGCCCACTGCTGTAGTGCGGTGCGCGCCTTCTCGACGGCCTGTTCGCGGCGGTATGAGCGTGTCACGTGGCTGCCGACGGCGTGGCTCAGGATGTCCTCGGCGATCTCGAACGGTGTGTCGGTTTCGTTCGACAAGAAGGTGCGAAGGCTGGCGCGCATGCCGTGCACAGTTGCCGGGGCTGGCACCTGATCATCGAGAACGCGGCTAACGAGGTGACCAGCAGCGCCGCCACCATGCGGACGCGCCGGGAACACGTAGCCTTCAGGGTTGCCACCGGTGAGGCTGTGCTGGGCCTGTAGGATCTCCACTGCCTCGGTCGACAGGGGCACGACATGGTCGCGACGGGCTTTCATGCGCTCGCCGGGGATCTCTAGCACGGCGCGGTCAAGGTCAACCTCTTTCCACTTGGTTTTCAGCGCCTCGTTTTTTCGCAAGCCTGTCAGGATGATAAACCGAAGCGCCACGGCGGACCGAACATCGGTCTTTGCCCTGAGCTGTGCCATAAGGGCAGGCAAGGCGGTGTAAGGCATCGAAGGCAGGTTCTTGTTTTTCGGGCGCTTCGGCAGCAATTCCGACATGGTGCCCAGATAGGTGCCGGGGTTCTGCGATGTCTGGTCCACAATGTTGCGGGCGCGGGCGTGATCGTAAACGCGGCGAATGATCTGCAGCAGCAGCTGCGCAACACTCGGCTTGGTTTCCCAGATCGGACCGACAACGAGTGCGACGAGATCCGTGGTCACCTTATTGGCGGGAAGGTTCTTGATCGGGCCGCCGTAGCGGTTGAACACGCGCAACCAAGCTTTTGGCGTCTCGTCGCTTGCCCAGTTGCTGGCCTTGATCTGCACATAGTGCTCGACGAGCTTCAGCATGCTGTCACCGGCGCGCCGCTCGATAGGGTCGAAACCATCGGCCACTTGCTTGGCAGCGGCAAGGGCGCGGTCACGTGCTTCGGCTAAGGTGACCAGATCACAGCTGCCAAGGCCCATTTCGCGCTTCTTGCCGTGAGCCTGCCAGCGGAAGATCCAAGACTTCGTTCCGGATGCACTGACATTGAGATACAGGCCCCGGCCATCGCTGTGGCGCGACGGCGTCTTGTGGCCGTTCCCGGCTACGAACTTGGCGGTGAGCTTGTTGGCGGTGCGGGCCATGGTGCGGACTTCCTGTTTCTAAGGCGTTTCGATAGCCTGTAGATAGTGAAGTGCGAGGTCCGCGTCAACCTTTCATCCCATACTTGAAACATGGGTTGGCGTGTTTCTTACCGTTTCCTTATACGCCGAACGTGGGATGTATACCGTATCCGCGAAGCATATAACTTAGCAAAATCAGAGACTTAAACGCGTCAAGAGGGAACACGAAGGAACATGACTGCTGCGACCTCGTGCTTGATGCGGAAGGTCGAGGTCTTGCGGTTGCAGGTGAGCGGGAGCTTCTTCTCGGCCAGGCGGACGGCCAGATCGTCGATCAGCCGCCCGCGCAGCTCGTTCAAATGCTGCTCGAAGATGTCCCTGTTCTCGTGAAACCATTCGCGGTTCTGGTGGAAGCCCAAAGCTTTCAGGAAGGGCAGGGCCTTGTCGCCGAAACCGGAATAGGCGGCTTGGCTCATTGGGCGGCGTCCTTGACATCGGTGTAGCCGGACAATTCGCCGTCGATGACGTAGCGCAGGATCGAGACCACCTGGTCCGGAGTTTTGGCGACGGCAAGGGCTGCGGCATCGACTTCCTTGAGCGCGTGGGCATGCTCGTCCTGGTGCAGGATGATCAGCGGCTTGCCGAGAGCGGCGGCAAAGCCCGCGTCAAAGGCTGCGTTCCACTGCTTGTATTTCTCGCCGAAGCGGACGACGACGATATCGGCCTTGTGCAGAGACGTGCGGGTGCGGATGGCGTTGATCTGCGCGCCCTTGTGGTCGTGCCAGAACTTGTCCGGCTCGGCGCCGAGAATGGCGACGCCGACATCGTCGGAAGCTTCATGATGGGTGACAGGACCGGTGAATGCCACCGGCAGCCCGGCTGCCCTGGCGCCGGCTGCGATCTGATCGCGCCAGTCGGTATGGATTTC
>JAHJUC010000581.1 GCA_018829385.1 Alphaproteobacteria bacterium | reverse complement strand
GATCGGTCACCAGCCCGCGCCAGTCGCCGGCCGAGCCGCCGACGCTTTCGAGATAGGCCGCGGTCGTCGCATCCGGGGCGATCAGTCCGGCCTGCCCGCCGAGCTCCGCCGCCATGTTGGACAGCGTCATCCGCTCCTGCATCGACAGTGCCGCGATCGCCTCGCCGGTATATTCGACCGCTTGGTACTGCCCGCCATCCATGCCAAGCCGGCCGCAGAGCGCCAGCATGATATCCTTGGCGAGTACGCCCGGCGAAAGCCGCCCCTGCCACTCGATCAGGATGGTGCCCGGAACCTTTAGCCAGATCTCGCCGGTGGCCAGGACCCCGGCCATCTCGGTGGCGCCGATCCCGAACATGTAGGCCCCGAAGGCTCCACCGGTTGGCGAATGACTGTCGCCCCCGACAACCAGCATGCCGGGCTTCAGGTGCCCGCGCTCGGGCAGCACCACGTGACAGATGCCTTCGCCATCGTGGAAGGCAACTTTCCGCTCCTTGGCCCATTGGCGGGTCAGCTCGAGGATGCGCGCGCCTTCATCGGTATCTCCGGGAACAAAGTGATCCGAAATCAGCACCACCTTGGAGGCGTCGAACAGGCCGACGCCGAGTTCCTTGAGGATCGGCTCCACCCGTCGCGGTCCGCCCGAATCGTGGATCATGGCCAAATCGACCCGCGCCGTCACCACTTCGCCGGGGCGGACGCTGTCGCGTCCGGCAGCACGCGCGATGATCTTCTGGGCGAGCGTCGACGCCATCATGCCAGCCCCAAATAGGAACGCTGCAGTTCCGGGTCATCCATCAGGTCGGCGGGGATGCCCGACAGCCTGATCTCGCCGTTCTCCATCACGAAGGCCCGGTCGGCGATTTCCATGGACTGCAGCACGTTCTGCTCGACCAGCAGGATTGTCAGCCCCTCGGTGTTGAGCTGCTTGATCAGGCTGAACATCTCCTCGACCAGCAGAGGAGAAAGGCCGATCGATGGCTCGTCGAGGATGAGCAGTTTCGGCTCGGCCATCATGCCGCGGCCGATGGCCAGCATCTGCTGCTCGCCGCCCGAGAGGGTACCGGCATTCTGCGCAAACCGTTCCTTGAGCCGCGGAAAGATGTGAACCACATGCTCGATGTTGCGCGACCTGTTGGCCCGGCCGCGCCGGTAGCTGCCGAGTTCGAGATTTTCTCGCACCGTAAGGTTCGGGAACACGTGCCGGCCTTCGGGAACCTGGATCAGCCCCTCGTCGACGATCGCCTGTGGTGTAAGCCCGGCAATCGGCTTGCCCTCGAACGTGATCGACCCGCTCCACGGCTGAAGCAGTCCCGAGACAACCGCCGAGAACGTCGTCTTGCCGACACCGTTCGAGCCGAGCAGCGTGACGATTTCGCCCTTGCTGATCGACAGGTCGATGCCGCGCAACACCTCGACCGCACCATAGCCTGCACGCAGATTGCTGACTTCAAGCACTGGCTGCCTCCCGCCTGGCGATCCGTTCGGCCATGCCCTTGCCCAGATAGGCTTCGATCACGTGGGGGTCGGAGACCACATCCTTTGGTGGCCCCTCCGCGATGATCGCGCCCTGGTTCAGCACCCAGGTGTAATCCGACAGGCTCATCACCGCCTGCATTACATGTTCGATCAGCAGGATGGTCACGCCCGCGTCGCGGATCGCATGGATGACCGGAATGACATCACGGATTTCCGACGGGTTGAGCCCGGCCAGCACCTCGTCGAACAGGATCAGCTTCGGGTCGGTCGCCAGCGCCCTCGCCACTTCGAGGCGCTTGCGTCCGGCGACCGTCAACGAACCGGCATCCATATCAAGCCGGTCGCCGAGCCCAACCTGTCCGGCCACAGCCTCGGCCTTGGCCAGCGCCTCGGCGCGGCCGCGGATCTTCAGATGCGCGCCAACGGCAATGTTTTCGCGTACCGTCTGCCCGGCGAACGGTTGCACCGTCTGGAACGTGCGGATCATGCCGCGCTGCGCGATCGCCTCCGGCGGCAGGCCGGTGATGTCCTCGCCCAGGAACCGGACCGAGCCGGAATCGGGCCTGTGAAACCCGGTGATCAGGGCAAACAATGTGGTCTTGCCGGCACCATTGGGCCCGATTAGCGAGGTGATGCCGCCCTGCGGCACCGTCAGGGTCACCGATTGCGAGGCCTGCAGGCCGCCGAAGCTTTTGCAAAGGCCAGAGATCTCAAGCATGGCCGTTGCTCCCCTTGGTCCGGGATTGGCTCGGCTTTCCGCTCCGCAGATGCGACACCAGCCCGGCAAGCCCGCGCGGAACGAACAGCACCATGATCACCAGCAGCACGCCATAAAGTACCAGGCTGATCCCCGGCGCATCCCCGATTACCGCTCGCGAAAGCTCCGACAGGCCGTGCAGGAAGGCGGCCCCGAGCAGCGGTCCGAACAGCGTCCCCATGCCGCCGATGATCGGAACCAGCAGGCTTTCGACCGAAATCGCCGCACCATAGGCAATGTGCGGATCGAGATAGAGGAAATACTGGGCGTAGAACACGCCGGCCAGACCGGAGAAGAATCCCGAAAGCATGATCGCCCCCATCTTCACCCGGAAAGCGTCGACGCCGAGCGCCCGCGCCGCGTCCTCATTGTCGCGGACCGCCATCAACTGCGCACCAAACCGCGAGTTGCCGATCTTCCACACCGTGAGGAATGCGAT
>JAHJUC010000580.1 GCA_018829385.1 Alphaproteobacteria bacterium | reverse complement strand
GCGGCCATCTGCATGTACCATGACCAGGCGCTGATCCCGGCCAAGACATTGGGCTTTCACGATTCGGTCAATGTGACGCTGGGCCTGCCTTTCATCCGCACCTCGCCGGATCACGGCACCGCGTTTTCGCTGGCGGGCAAAGGCGAGGCCCGCTACGACAGTCTGGTTGCGGCGCTGAAGCTTGCCGCAAAGATGGCCAACACCGAAATCGAATCCGCAACCCTTCACGCATTGAGCAGGGCATAATGGCCTCCACACCCGACGGCTTGCCGCCGCTGCGCGACGTTGTCGCCACCCATGGGCTGGCGCCGAAGAAGGCGCTTGGACAGAATTTCCTGTTCGACCTCAACCTGACGGCCAAGATCGCCCGATCGGCGGGCCCGCTCGAAGGCTTTACCGTGTTCGAAATCGGCCCCGGCCCGGGCGGCCTGACGCGGGCGTTGCTGGCGCAGGGGGCAACCCGTGTGGTGGCGGTCGAGCGGGACCCGCGCTGCCTGCCGATTCTCGCCGAAATCTCCGCCCACTATCCCGGACGGCTCGAGGTGGTGGAAGGGGATGCGCTTGAAACCGACCTGGCGGCACTGGCCAAAGGCGCTCCCGCCAAGATCGTCGCCAACCTGCCCTACAATGTCGGCACGCAATTGCTGATCAACTGGCTGACAGCCGATGTCGACCACCCGTTCTGGACGTCGATGACGCTGATGTTCCAGAAGGAAGTCGGCCAGCGGATCGTGGCTGTGCCGGGATCGAACCATTACGGCCGCCTGGGCGTGCTGGCGGGATGGCTGACGCACAGCGAGATCCTGTTCGACGTGCCGCCACAGGCCTTCACGCCACCGCCCAAGGTGACCTCGAGCGTGGTGCAGCTCGAACCGCTGGAAAAGCGCCTGCCCTGCCACCTCGCCAGGCTTGAGCGCGTCACCCATGCCGCCTTCGGCCAGCGTCGCAAGATGCTGCGCCAGAGCCTGAAGCCGCTGGGCGGGGAAGCCTTGCTGGAACGGGTCGGGATCGAGCCCACGCGCCGCGCCGAGACGCTCAGCGTCGCCGAATTTTGCGTGCTGGCCGAGGCTCTCTAGTCCGGCGACAGTCCTTGCAATCCCGGCTATTGGACGTGCCTATAACGGCAGCGCCGGAAATACGCCGGTCTTCTTGATGGTTCCGTAGACGATGCTCGTGTCGATCGACGCGATGCCGCCGATGGCGTGGATCCGGTTGCGGATGAAGTCCTCGTAATGGTCGAGACCGGCGACCACGACCCTGAGCAGGTAATCCGCCGGTCCGGTCATCAGATGGCATTCGAGCACTTCGTCGATCGCCCTGATGCGGGCCTCGAACTCCTGGATATGGCTGCCGGTGTGGCGCTCCAGCCGGATGCGGATGAACACCATCATTGGCAGCCCGTAGGCCTTGGCGTCGACATCGACGCTGTAGCCGCGGATGACGCCGCTGTCCTCGAGATTGCGAAGCCGGCGCAGGCATGGCGAGGGTGACAGGTTCACCGCTGCCGCGAGGTCCTGGTTGGTCATGCGGGCATTGGCTTGCAGCGCCCGGACGATCTGGCGATCCTTGCCGTCCATTTCCATCCTTCCTGGCAGATAATGCCAATATTGGTCTCTACTGAGGCATAAATAGCAATCAAATGCCTTTCGAGATAGGGCAATCTTGCTCCTGCACCGGAAAGGATCCCGCCATGAAAACCAGCAGCAAGAACTTCTCCACCCGCGCCATCCACCACGGCTACAATCCGATGGATCATCAGGGGGCGCTGACGCCGCCGCTGCACCTGACGTCGACCTTTGCCTTTGACAGCGCCGAAGCCGGCGGCGAGATGTTTGCGGGCGAGCGGCCGGGCTACATCTATTCGCGCATTTCGAACCCGACGCTCGACCTGCTGGAGCAGCGCATCGCGGTGCTGGAAGGCGCCGAGGCTGGGCTGGCGCTGGCTTCCGGCATGGGCGCCATCACCGCGGCCCTGTGGACGCTGCTGGCCCCGGGTGACGAGGTGATCGTCGATAAGACGCTCTATGGCTGCACCTTCGCCTTCATGCGCCACGGGCTGAGCAAGTTCGGCATCACCATCACCCATGTCGACATGACCGATCCGGCCAACCTGGCCCCGGCGATCTCCGAGAAGACGCGGGTCGTCTATTTCGAAACGCCGGCCAATCCGAACATGCGGCTCGTCGACATCGAGGCCATATCGAAGATCGCCCATGCGAGCGGTGCGACGGTGGTCGTCGACAACACCTACGCCACCCCCTTTCTCACCCGCCCGATCGAGCTCGGCGCCGATATCGTCGTGCATTCGGCCACCAAATATCTCGGCGGCCACGGCGATGTCGTCGCCGGCCTGCTGGTCGGCAGCGCCGAGCAGGTCTCGCAGATCCGGATGTTCGGCATGAAGGACATGACCGGCGCGGTGATGGCGCCGTTCAACGCCATGCTG
>JAHJUC010000579.1 GCA_018829385.1 Alphaproteobacteria bacterium | reverse complement strand
GTTGAACATCACATGGGCCTGGTGATGTCGATCTCCGACAAGGTGGTTGTCTTGAGTTTCGGCCGCAAGATTGCCGAGGGCACGCCGGCCGAGGTGCAGAAGAACCCCGACGTGATTGCTGCATATCTGGGAGGCCAGTCCGAATGAGCATGCTACTTGAAGTCACCGGCCTGCACGCATCCTACGGCGATTTCCGGGTCCTGCACGGCCTTGATTTCTCGGTCGAGAAGGGCGGCATCTCGACGCTTCTTGGCGCCAATGGCGCAGGCAAGACCACGACGCTCAGGGCCCTGTGCGGGATGATCAAGCGGTCGGGCACCATCCGCTTCGACGGCAACGACATCTCTGGCAAGGCGACCGAGGACATCGTTCGCATGGGCGTGGCCCATGTTCCCGAGGGACGCGGAACCTTTACCGGCCTGACCACCGAGGAAAACCTGCAATGCGGCGCCATGACGCGCAGTTCCCGCGCCGAGATCGCACGGGATCTCGAACAGGCCTACCATTGGTTTCCCAGGCTGCGCGAGCGCCGCAACCAGCAGGCAGGCACTCTCTCGGGAGGCGAGCAGCAGATGCTGGCCATCGCCCGCGCGCTGATGCTCAGGCCGCGCCTGATGCTGCTTGACGAACCGTCCTTTGGCCTCGCCCCGCTGATCGTGCAGGAGATGTTCTCGATCCTGCGCAAGGTCAACCAGGAAGAGCAGGTTTCCATGCTGATCGTCGAGCAGAACGCCGGCGTTGTTCTCGAACTTGCCGATACTGCCTACGTTCTGGAAACCGGCGACATTGTCATGTCCGGCACCGCCGCGGAAATCCGCGACAACGAAACCATTCGCGCCGCCTATCTCGGCTACTGAGGGAGACACGATGGAGCTTCTCGCACAGCAATTGATCACCGGCATCGCAACAGGCGGGATCTATGCCTGCATGGCGCTCGCCGTCGTGATGATCTACCAGGCCATCCATCACCTGAATTTCGCCCAGGGCGAAATGGCGATGTTTTCAACCTTCGTGGCCTGGCAGATGCTGGCCTGGGGCGTTCCCTACTGGCTGGTAATACCACTTACGGTCGTCATTTCCTTTGCCGGCGGCGTTGCCATCGAGCGCCTTGTCATCCGCCCGCTCGGCGATGCGCCGGTGCTCAGCCATATCGTCGTGTTCATCGGCCTGTTTGCCATCATCAACAGTCTTGCCGGTTTCATCTGGGATTTCACCATCAAGCCTTTCCCCAGCCCTTTTGGCGAAGGATCGCAGTTCGGTGGCCTGATCAGCAATCACCAGATCGGCATGATCGCGGTCACGATGACCGTGCTGGTGATGCTGTTCTTGTTCTTCCAGTACACCCGCGTCGGCCTTGCCATGCGCGCGGCCGCGGAAAATCCGGCATCGGCCCGTCTGGTCGGGATCCGGGTCGGCTGGATGATCGCACTTGGTTGGGGCATGGCGGCGGCAATCGGCGCCATCGCCGGAATCCTGATCGCGCCAATCGTCTTCCTTGAGCCCAACATGATGCTCTCGATCCTGCTCTACGGCTTTGCCGGCGCGGTGCTTGGCGGATTGACCAGCCCGACCGGCGCGGTGTTCGGCGGCTTCATGGTAGGCATCATCGAAAACCTTGCGGGCACCTATATCCCGGTGATCGGCGGCGAACTGAAACTGCCGATCGCGCTGTTCCTGATCGTCACCGTTCTGGTGTTCAAACCCACAGGCCTGTTTGGCCGCACTGTCGTACAGAGGGTCTGATAGATGTCCGTAAACACCACGACCACCGCCGACAGCCCGGCTTCGGCCACAAAGGGTGTCAGCCTGCCTGCGCCTGCCGCGGCCACCGGCAATGCGAAGATCATGCGGACCGCCGGCGTCATCCTGCTCGCAATCGGCGTTGCCGCGCCCTTCCTGTCTGGCAACTTCCTGATCTTCCAGCTGACCATGATGATGATCTACGCGATCGCCATCCTCGGGCTTAACATCCTGACCGGCATCAACGGCCAGTTCTCGCTCGGCCATGGCGCCTTCTATGCCGTGGGAGCCTACACGGCCGCCATCATGATGGACCAGTTTGGTGTCGGCTATCTGTGGACGCTGCCCATGGCCGGCATCATCTGCTTCATGGTCGGCTTCCTGTTCGGATTGCCGGCGCTGCGCCTGGACGGGGTCTATCTGGCGCTGGCGACATTCGCGCTGGCGGTCGTGACCCCGCAGCTCTTCAAGCTTTCTCCGTTCGAGCACTGGACCAGCGGTGTCATGGGCATCGTGATCTCCAAGCCTGACGCGCCGTTCGGATTGCCGCTCAATCCGGACCAGTGGCTCTATTTCCTGACCTTCGCCATCGGCCTTCTCGCTTATGTCTGCGCCAGAAATCTCGTCGGCAGCCGGACCGGCCGCGCCTTGATGGCGATCCGCGACAATCCGATCGCCGCCCGCTCGATGGGGGTCAACACGGCACTGTTCAAGTCGCTGGCCTTCGGCGTCAGCGCCCTTTACACCGGCGTCGCCGGTGCGCTGGGTGCCATCGTGGTCCAGTACATTTCGCCGGACTCTTTCCACTTCGCGCTTTCCGTCGCCCTGGTTGTCGGTCTTGTGGTTGGCGGAGTCGGATGGCTGCCGGGCGCATTGTTCGGTGGCGCGTTCATCATGTTCGTGCCGAACATCGCCGAAGAGCTGTCGAAGGGCCTGTCGGGCGCCGTTTACGGCGTCATCATGATCCTCATGATGTATGCGATACCGACCGGGCTGGGAGGCCTGTTGAAGGCAGCGTTGGGAGCGCTGTCAAAACGGAGTATGACTAGGTAGTGCAACCTTAAAGGGAGGAAACCATGCACAAGAGACGTAACATGCTAAAATATATGGGTGCGGGGCTGGTCTTGAGCGCCGGCCTGGCATTGCCGGCAATCAGCCATGCAGCCGACATGCCCGGCGTGACCGACACTGAAATCAAGCTTGGCAACATTGCGCCCTACAGCGGACCGGCCTCGGCCTACTCGACCATCGCCAAGACGATTTCCGCCTATTTCGACAAGGTCAACGAAGAGGGCGGGATCAACGGACGCAAGGTCAACTTCCTGTCCTATGATGACGGCTACTCGCCGCCCAAGGCAGTGGAACAGGCGCGCAAGCTCGTCGAGAGCGACGAGGTACTGCTGATCTTCCAGTCACTCGGAACGCCGTCCAACTCGGCGATCGAGAAATACATGAACATGAAGAAGGTGCCCCAGCTTCTCGTTGCCACCGGAGCCACCAAGTTCGGCAATCCGAAAGAGGCCCCGTGGACGATGGGCTGGCAGCCGAACTACCAGAGCGAAGGCATCATCTACGGCCGCTGGATCACCAGTGAAATGCCCGATGCGAAAATCGGCGTGATGTACCAGAACGACGACTTCGGCAAGGACGTGCTGGCCGGTCTGAAAGCCGGCCTTGGCGACAAAGCCGACAGCATGATCGTTGCCGAAGCCTCCTACGAGGTTTCCGAGCCGGTCGTGGATTCGCAGGTGGTCAAGCTGAAGGCTTCCGGCGCCAATGTTTTCATCAACATCGCAACGCCGAAATTCGCCGCCCAGGCGATCAAGAAGGCCCACGAGATCGGCTGGGATGCGACCCAGATCGTGGCCAACGTCTCGACCTCGGTTGCCGCCGTTCTGACCCCCGCCGGGCTTGAGGCATCCACCGGCGTGATCTCGACGGGCTATCTCAAGGACATGCAGGATCCCCAGTGGGCCGACGACCCGGCCAAGAAAGACTGGGAAGCCTTCATGGACAAGTATTACCCGGACGGCAACAAGGCGTCGAACTTCACCGTTTACGGATACTCGGTGGCGCAGACGATGGTGCATATCCTCACGCAGGCAGGCGATGACCTGACCCGCGAGAATGTGCTCAAGCAGGCAGCCAGCATGAAGGATGTCACGCTGCCGCTGTTCCTGCCCGGCATGTCCATGAACACGTCTGAAACAGACTATTTCCCGATCGAGCAGATGCAGCTGATGAAGTTTGACGGCGAGCGTTGGGTCAACTTCGGCGAGGTTATCTCTGGCGAAGTCGGCGGCTGATTCCAGCCCGGCCGAGCAAGATCAAGACGCCGGGCGCCCCATGGGTGTCCGGCGTTTTACATTCGGGAGTTCGGCTCCCCGAAATGCAGAATTTATACATTTGCCAAAGACGTTGACATTTGTCTATTCTCGGGACATTGTCGGTCCGAATGAGGGAGGCAGAAGTGCGCAACAAACGTTCGACCGAAGACGTAGCCATGGGAATCCGCAGACGGGTGTTCGAGCACTCGATGCGCAACAATGGCGGCTATCTCAGTCAGGCCTGCTCGGCCGCCGAGCAGTTGGCTTTTCTCTACAACGAAGCCTTGAACCTCGGTGAGCCGACCTTGCCGGCCGTACCCCGGCCATTCGCCGGCGTGCCCTCCGCCGACAATCCCGATTATGTCACCGGCGCCGGTTACAATGGTCCGTTCGAGCCGCAATATGATCGGCTCTTCATAGCGCCCGCGCATTACGCGCTGGTGGCCTATGCAACGCTGATCGAGACTGGCCGCATGGATGCCGAAGGGCTCGAGATGTTCAACAAGGACGGCTCCTCGGTCGAAATGATCGGCGCCGAGCATTCGCCCGGCATGGAAGTCCACAACGGTACGCTCGGCATCGGACTGTCGACCGGCGCAGGGCTCGCCTGGGGCCGCAAGCGCCGTGGCGAGAGCGGTCAGGTCTGCGTCTTCATGTCCGACGGCGAGGTCCAGGAGGGCCAGACCTGGGAAGCGGTGCAGGCCGCAAGCCACCACGGCATCGACAATCTCTGGGCGCTGATGGATGTCAACGACCAGCAGTGCGACGGCGCCATGGATTCGGTGATGGAAGTGCGCGACATCGCCGCCAAGTTTCGCGCCTTTGGCGCGGTCTGCGCCGAAATCGACGCCCATGATCTGGGCGCCATGCGCCAGGCAAGACAAGAGCCGCACGAAGGCCAGCCGCTGATCATCCTGGCCCGGTCATCGCCGACACAAGGCATGAGCTTCCTGCAGAAACGGTTTCCCCGGCTGCACTATGTCCGCTTCAAGTCCGAGGACGAGCGCGCCGAGATGAACATCTCGATCGCCGCTGAACTTGGCATCGACCCGATCGAACTGGAGACGCACTGATGGTTGAGATGGTCAATCGCCCCTATGCGTCGGCCTTCGAGGCCTACGCGGTCAAGCATCCCGACGTGCTGTGCCTGTCGGCCGACCTGACCTCGTCCTGCGAGATCGACGGCTTCCGCGACCGGCATCCGGATCAGTTCCTGTCGCTCGGCATGGCCGAGCAGAACATGATGAGCTTCGCCGGCGGCCTGGGTCTCGCCGGTTACCGGCCGTTCCTGCACTCCTTCGGGGTGTTCCTCTATCGCAGACCCTATGACCAGCTGATGGCATCGGTGGCCTATCCCCGCCGAAAGGTCCGGCTGATGGGCTTCCTGCCCGGCATCACCACGCC
>JAHJUC010000578.1 GCA_018829385.1 Alphaproteobacteria bacterium | reverse complement strand
CTCGTCGTGCAGGCGGGCGATCATGGCGCCGTCAAGCGTCTTGCGGTTGATCGCCATCACCGCGCGGTCGCGGGTGATCTTGCCGGAAACGATGTCGAGGCCTTCGCCGGCGGAGCCATCAAGGAACCGGCCGGTGTAGGTGGCGCCCTTGCGGGTGATCATGGCCGACATTTTCTGGTTGAACACGCCGACGCGGCAATGGCCGTCAAGCGAGATGCCGGCGGCGTTGCCCTGCACCGCATCGCCGCTGAGATTGCAGACGAACTTGGTGCCCTTGTACTTGCCGGCGACGATTTCGCCCGGTCCCTTCCATTCGCCGGCAACGGATTCGAAGAAGACCGTATCCCGGTCGCGCGCCTGGGAAGAGGCGGCGGGCGAGAGCACGATTGCCGCAAGACACAGCGGAATGATGCGAAACTTCGAGAACATGGTCACACCTGTTGCGGCTGGAAACGAGATCTGAGATTGCCCCAGAATGGTTAATGGACCGTAATCGGTGGCGATATATCCACATATTCGGCGCGATTCATAGCCCGTCGCCGGTTTTTCCGGATCCGGCCGGCTTGCCGGAGACATTGGCGATATCCGAGACGAAGTCGCCGATGCCGGGCCGCCTGAGAGCCTTGAACGGCATCGGGCGGCACAGGTCCATCGCGGAAATGCCGATCCGCGCGGTCATCAGCCCGTTGATGACGCCCTCGCCAAGCCGGGCGGAGAGCCTGGCGGCAACCCCGTGGCCGACGACCTGCTGGATCAGGCTGTCGCCTGCGGCAATGGCGCCGGTGACGGCGAGATGGGCGATGACGTCGCGAAACAGGCGGATCATGCCGATGGTGCCCGGACGTCCGCCGTAGAGTTCGGCCATGGCGCGGATCAGCCGGACGGCTTCGAAGCCGACATAGGCGAGATCGACGAAGGCGCGGGGGCTGACGGCGGTGACGACGGACACCCGCTTGGCCGCGTTGACGGTGAGCTGCCGCGCCTGCCGGTCGAGCGGCGCCATCAGTTCGCGTTCGGCGAATGCGAGATAATGCGGCCCGTCGATGATCTCGTCATCGAGCGATTTCAAGCTCTTGCGGCCGCGGGCGGTCAGCGGATTGACGGCGACAAGGCTTGCGACTTCGGCGGCGAGCGCGCGGGCTTCCCTGGCCGTGGCGGAGCGGGCCTTCGTGGCGATGTTCTCGCGCATATGCGCAACCTTTGCCAGCCGGCGGATGCCGATGATTTCCCGGATCACCAGGGCCAGCAAGGCGAGAGCCGCGATCGCTGCGGCGGCGGTCGCGGCCCAGCCGAGCCAGGCAATGCGGTCGAACAGGCTGCGGATCAGCGTGTCGGTCCAGATCCCGAGCGCCAGAGCGAGGAGAAATCCGAGGCTGGTCAGCAGGATCTTGCCGGCGGTCAGGCGGCGTGGCCGCGGCGCTGCCGGCGGCGGCGTCAGCGCCTCAAGAGCCTCCGGCTGTGACGCGAACGGATCATCCTGTTCCATCGTCATTTCGACGGTGACCGGAATGGCCGCAGGCTTGCGCGCTGTTTTGGCCTTGCTCTCGGCGGCGCCGGATGGTGGCTTGGCGGCGGGGTCGTCGACGCTGAAGGAGCGTGGCTTGCGGGATGCGGATGAAGCGTCGCTGTCGGTCATGCCAGACGGTCTCCCAGAAGGTAGTCCAGGGCCCTGTCGAGGCGGATATGGGGCAGCGACAGCTTGATGCCGGTTTCGCTTTCCTCGATCGACGGCGGGCGGAAGCGGACGATGTTGATCTCCGGCAAGAGCGGCTCGCGGGATGAATCAACCGCTTTGAAGAATGAATCCGGATTCTTCGGCAAGTCACCGGGAAATATGGCGGTTTTGCGGTTGCCGTCGAACAGTTCTCCGGCGATGCGCTCGCCTTCGAGCGGGGTGCCGACGATCACCGGAAGCTCCTCGCCATCCTGGCGGACGGTGGCCTCGCGGGTGGCCCGAACCGCCGCCAGCGCCAGCACCTCGATGTCGGCGCCCGACGAGCCGATGCCGGTGGAGGCGCGCTCGACGATGCGCCG
>JAHJUC010000577.1 GCA_018829385.1 Alphaproteobacteria bacterium | reverse complement strand
GAGTTTGCCTTTGGCCGCCCATTGCGCCATGCGCGCCGATGTGCCGGTGCCGCAGGGCGAGCGGTCGATGGCCTTGTCGCCATAGAAGACGGCATTGCGGGCCTGGGCCTCGGGCCTGGTCGGCGCGCCTGTCCAGAGGATGTGGCTCAATCCGCGGATATCGGGCTTTTCCGGATGGACGAACTCGTGCTCGCTGTTGATGCGCTCTCTGAGGGCCGGACTCATGCGGACCAGATCTCCGGCCGAGAAGTTCGCCATGTCGGCGAAATTTTCCTGGGCATCGACGATGGCGTAGAAATTGCCGCCATAGGCGACGTCCACCGTGATCTCGCCCAGTCCTTCGCACCAGGTCTTGATGCCGGTTGAATGCAGGAAGGCCGGCACATTGGTCAGGCGCACTTCGGTGACCTTGCGGCCGGACTGCTGGTAGCGGGCGACGATGCGGCCAGCCGGTGTGTCGATCGCCAGAACGCCGGGCTCGCGCGGGCTGACAAGCCCGTTCTCGATCGCCATCGTCACCGTGCCGATGGTGCCATGGCCGCACATCGGCAGGCACCCGGAGGTCTCGATGAACAGGAAGGCGATGTCGCAATCCGCGCGCGTTGGCGGATAGAGGATGGCGCCGGACATCATGTCGTGGCCGCGCGGCTCGAACATCAGGCCGGTGCGGATCCAGTCGTATTCGGCGAGAAAGTGCGCGCGGCGTTCGAGCATGGTGGTGCCATCAAGCTGCGGCCCGCCGCCGGTGACGACACGCACCGGGTTGCCGCAGGTGTGGCCGTCGATGCAGAAGAAACGATTGCGCGCCATGGTTTGCTCTCACTACGGGGTTCTAAAAACGGTCGGGCCGGCAGGCGGCGATGTCAATACTCGGAGTCCGGTTGCCTACCAGATCGGCGATCAGCCGTCCCATGGCTGCCGCCTGGGTCAGTCCGAGATGGCCATTGCCGAAGCCGAGCAGGACTGACGGATTCTCGGGCAGAGCGCCGATGACCGGCAGGCTGTCGGGCAATGAAGGCCGGAATCCCATCCATTCGACGCCGCCGGCGGTTTTCAGTCCGGGCAGGAAGGTCGCTGCCTTCTCAAGCATGGATTTCGAGCGGGCGAAATTCGGCGGCAGGTCGAGACCGCCGAGTTCCACCGCTCCGCCGACCCGGACACCGGTTTCCAGGGGCGTCATGACGAATCCATGATTGCCGAAGATCAGCTGGCGCTTGAGGTCGAATGCGTCCCTGGGCAGCGTGGTGTTGTAGCCACGTTCGGTGTCGAGCGGGATTCGCAGCTTTGTCACCGGGTTGATCAGGCGCGTCGACCAGGCTCCGGCGCAGATGACGATGCGGTCGGCGTCGCGCGTGGTGCCGTCGGCGAGCCTGACCGAGGGGCCTGTCGCGGAGCGCTCAAGACCTTTGACCTCGGCCTTTTCGAACGTGGCTCCGCAGCGTTCCGCATGGGCCCAGAGCGCCAGGGCAAAGGTCTGCGGTTCTGACACGGTTTTCCAGCCGGGCACGAAGGTGCCGGCGACAAAGCGCGGTGACAGGCCGGGCTGCAGCTCGGCCAGCCTCTCGCCGCGGCCATGCTCGAAGGCGATGCCGGCCTGTTCGCGCTGCCGCCATCCGGCAGAAGCGGCGTTGAATTCGGCTTCGCTTTCATAAAGCTCCAGCGACCCGTCATGGCGAACCATGCCGGCAATCCCGGCCCGGTCGACCAGCGCCATCATCTCGGCTTCGGCAAGCCGCATCAGCGCCGTCTGGGTTTCGATGGAAGCCCGGTAGCGGGCGGGAAGGCTGGCCTTCCAGAATTGCCAGAGCCAGGGTGTGAGCCGCGGCAGATAGGAGGGACGAATGGTCAGCGGCCCGAGCGGATCAAGCAGCCATTTCGGCGCCTTGAGCAGGATCTTCGGCGAAGCCAGCGGCATGATGTCGGAGAACGCAAGCGCGGCGGCATTGCCCTTGCTGGTTTCCTGCGCCAGGCCGGATCGATCGATCACGGTGACCTTGTGCCCGGCTTCCGAAAGCAGTGCTGCCGTGGCAATGCCGACCACTCCGCCGCCAACGATGATGATCCTGCTGGGGCTCATGCGTCTTCAGCTTCGGCACGCGCGGCGGCGCGTTCGGCCAGCATCTGCCGGTGGCGCATGCGGAAGCGGACGCGGTCTTCCTCGCTGCGGCTGTGGTAGCAGTGGGGGCAGGAAGCGCCTTCCTCGTAGAGCGGAGAGGCCTGCTCCTCGGGCGTCACCGGATTGCGGCAGGCACGGCAGAGGATCTCGTCGCCCTCGCGCAGGCCGTGGGTGACCGCGACACGCTCGTCGAAGACGAAGCAGGAACCCTGCCAGAGGCTTTCCTCCTCCGGAACATTCTCCAGGTATTTCAGGATGCCGCCCTTGAGATGATAGACATTCTCATAGCCCTTAGCGCGCATGAAGGCGGTGGCCTTCTCGCAGCGGATCCCGCCGGTGCAGAACATGGCGATGGGCTTGCTCTTGTCTTCGATCCCGGCCTTCTCCACCCAGCCCGGGAACTCGCGGAAAGTCTGGGTCTCGGGATTGATCGCT
>JAHJUC010000576.1 GCA_018829385.1 Alphaproteobacteria bacterium | reverse complement strand
TGTCTGCGGATTTACGGTGGAGGTGCGCTGGACCCATCCCGAGGAGGGTGACCTGGCCCAGAACCAGTTCATGGCGATGGCCGAAACCAGCGGGCTGATCCTGCCGCTTGGCAGATGGATGCTTGAACGGGCGCTCAAGGACGCGAGCGGCTGGACCGACAAGGCCGACATCACCCTTCCGGTTTCCGCCGTGCAGCTTCGCGATCCCGGATATGCGGCTTCGGTGATTGCCTCAATCGACGCTGCCGACTTCGATGCGGGCCGCCTGGTTCTGGACGTGGAATCCAATGCGACCAGCAACGAAGGCGCAATCGTGCTTGGCAACCTCGAACGCCTGCGGGAAAAAGGCGTCAAGATTTCGGTGAGCGAGCTTGCTGCGAGCATTGCGGGGCTGTCGATGGTCCGCGCCTTCCCGGTCGACCGCGTCCGCCTCGATCTCGCCAGCATCAGGTCGCTTGCCGGCGAAAAGCGGCTGGTGCAGATGCTGACGCTGTTCCTGCAGCTTGCCTCGACGGTTGAAACGCCCGTGACGCTGAGCGGCGTCGACAGCCTGGAAGATCTCAAATGCGCCTGCGATGCCGGAGCCGACCACGTGCAGGGCGCCTTTGCCGGTACGCGGTTCTGCGCACTGCAGGCAGCACGCTTCCCGATGTCGATCGACGACCCTGCACCGATTTCTCCGTCGACACTGGAGTTGCTCAAGACCGCCTGACGGGCGCCGGTTGGCGCTTTACATCCCCGGGGACATTTGCGATTTTCGTGGCCTCTGCCCTCGCTTAAAAAGATGGACCATGACACGAGACCTGGACGGCTCGCCCCGGCCCTGCATCTTCTGCAAGATCGGACGCGGAGAAATCGATGCGCATGTGGTGCATCAGGACGAAGACCTGATGGCATTCCTCGATATCGGGCCGATCCGCCCCGGCCATGTGGAGATCATCCCGCGCGCCCATTACCCCTATTTCGATGACCTGCCGGAGCCTCTGGCGGCGAAGATCATGGCGCTTGGCCAGAAGATCGCGCGCGTGCAGAAGCAGATCTACGGCGTCTCCCGCGTGGCCTTGATGTTCACCGGCGGCGACGTGGCGCATGCGCACGCCCATCTGGTGCCGATGGTCAGTAGCGACGACGTCACCTCGCGGCGCTACATCGTCGAGGAGACGGTGACCTATCGGGCGATCCCGATGCCGCCACCCGAGGATCTGGCGGCCACGGTCGCCGATCTCCGGGCAGGGCTGATGCAGGTGGGCTGAAGGCTCAGGCCTTTCCCGCCCCGCCGGCAGTCGGCGTGGTCAGGATCACCGCTTCGCCGGCTTCCAGCACGGTCTGGTCGCAGGCTTTCAGTGTTTCGATCGTGCCGTTGCGGCGGCGGACCTGGGTCATGCCGACCTCGCCTTCGCCACCGCCGTCGATGCCCAGCGGCGGGCGGTTGCGGTGCGAGGACAGGATGGCGAGATCCATCTTTTCCAGGAAGCGGATGGTTCGCTTCGTGCCGTTGCCGGCATTGAAGCGGCCCTTGCCGCCCGAGCCTTCTCGAATGTGGAAATCCTCGAGTTCGACCGGAAAGCGCATTTCCAGGATTTCCGGGTCGGTGAGCCGCGAATTGGTCATGTGGGTGTGGACACCCGAGGTGCCATTGAAGCCGCGGCCGGAGTTCTCGTAACCGGCGGGCGAGCCCGAGCAGATGGTTTCGTAGTACTGGTACTTGTCGTTGCCGAAGGTCAGGTTGTTCATCGTGCCCTGGCTGTTGGCGAGCGCACCGAGCGCGCCGAAGATGGCGTTGGTGACGTGCTGCGAGGTCTCGACATTGCCGGCGACCACGGCGCGCGGATAGGCGGGCTTGAGCATCGAGCCTTCGGGGATGACGATGCGGATCGGCCTCAAACAGCCGGCATTCATCGGGATCGGCTTTTCCACCATGACGCGGAAGCAGTAGAGTACGGCGGCGCGGGCCACCGGTTCGGGGGCGTTGAAGTTGTTTGCCATGGCCTCCGAGGTGCCGGTGAAATCGACCGTCGCTTCGCGACGCTCGCGGTCGACCGAGATCTTGACCCTGATTACCTGGCCGGTGTCGGTCGGATATTCGTACTCGCAATCGGACAGGGTGGAGACGACGCGGGCGACGCTTTCCGCCGCGTTGTCCTGGACGTGGCCCATATAGGCCTCGACCACGTCGAGCCCGAAATCCGTGACCATCTTTCTCAGGTCCGCCACGCCCTTTTCGTTGGCGGCGATCTGGGCCTTCAGGTCGGCGACGTTCTGGGTGACGTTGCGGACCGGGAAGGGATGGTCGGTGAGAAGCTCGATGAGTTCGGTCTCGCGGAAGCGGCCGCGCTCGACGATGCGGAAATTGTCGATCAGCACACCTTCCTCGTCGACCGTCGTCGCCAGCGGCGTCATCGAGCCGGGTGCCGAGCCGCCGACATCGGCGTGGTGGCCGCGCGAGGCCGCCCAGAACAGGATCTCGGCCCCGTCGTCGGAGAACACCGGGGTGACCACGGTGATGTCTGGCAGGTGGGTGCCGCCATTGTAGGGGGCGTTGAGCGCGAACACGTCGCCGGGGTGGATGTCGCCCTCGTTCAAGCGGATGATGGTTTCCACCGAGCGGTCCATCGAGCCCAGATGCACCGGCATGTGCGGCGCGTTGGCGACGAGCGCGCCGGTCCGGTCGAAGACGGCGCAGGAGAAGTCGAGCCGTTCCTTGATGTTGACCGAGTAGGCGGTGTTCTGCAGCGTCACGCCCATCTGCTCGGCGATCGACATGAACAGGTTGTTGAACACCTCGAGCATGATCGGGTCGGCCTTGTCGGCGCCGATGGCAAGCGCCCGGTCGAGCTTTTCGTAGCGGGTGAGCACGACGTGATCGAGCACATTGATGCGGGCTTCCCAGCCGGGCTCGATGACGATGGTCTGGTTGGGCTCGATGATCAGGGCGGGGCCGGCGATGCGGTGGCCGGGACGCAGGCGGTCGCGGCGGATCACCAGCGCGTCGCGCCACTCGCCGTTCGAATAGATCTTGCGGGTTTCGCCGCCATCGACCTCGAGCGTGGTCATCAGGTGCTCGGGCTCGACGCGGCCGTCCTTGCGGTCATCGATGCCCTCGACCGAGATCGCCTCGATGATGACGGTCTTGTTCTCGTAGACGAAGCCGAACTGGGCCTTGTGGGCGGTTTCGAACTCCGTGCGGGCGGCGTCGAAATCGAAATCCGAGAAGGCGACGGGAATCGTGGTGTCGGTACCGTCGTAGCGCAACTGCAGAAGCGGCCGCCAGCTGATGGCGTCGTCGGGCACGCCCTGGCTTTTGAGTTCCTCGAAGACGCCCTTGCACAGCACGTCGATGAGCAGCTTGACGTCAACCTGGCTGTCTTCCGACAGCGGCTTGATCAGCGCCTGCTGGCGGCTGGCGAAGACGCTTGCCAAGCCGATGCCATAGGCCGAGAGCAGGCCGGAGAAGGGGTGGATGAGGATTGATTCCATGCCCAGCGCATCGGCCACCAGGCAGGCATGCTGGCCGCCGGCGCCGCCGAAGCAGTTGAGCAAATAGCGGGTGACATCGTAGCCGCGCTGCACCGAGATCTTCTTGATGGCGTTGGCCATGTTCTCGACCGCGATGGTGACGAAGCCCTCGGCGATTTCCTCGGCGGACTTGCCGGGCTGGTCTTTCGCCAGGGCGCCAAACGCCCGGCGCACGGCCTCGGCGTCGAGCGGCTGGTCCTGGCCAGGGCCGAAGATGGCGGGGAAGAAATCCGGCTGCAGCTTGCCGAGCATGACATTGGCGTCGGTCACCGTCAGCGGGCCGCCGCGGCGGTAGCAGGCGGGGCCGGGATTGGCGCCGGCCGAATCGGGGCCGACACGGAAGCGGCCTTCGCCCGAATGCAGGATCGAGCCGCCGCCGGCAGCCACGGTGTGAATGCGCATCATCGGCGCGCGGATGCGCACGCCGGCGACCTCGGTGTCGAAGGCGCGCTCGTAGTCACCGTCGTAATGGGCGACGTCGGTGGAGGTGCCGCCCATGTCGAAGCCGATGACCTTGTCGAAGCCGGCAAGCGCCGCGGTCTCGACCATGCCGACCACGCCGCCGGCGGGGCCGGAGAGGATGGCGTCCTTGCCGCGGAACATGTCGGCCGCGGTGAGGCCGCCCGACGACATCATGAACTGCAGGGTGGGACCCGGTTCGCCCGAGGGCGTGGCGCCGAGGACGCCGGCGACGCGGTCGACATAGCGCCTGAGGATCGGCGAGAGATAGGCGTCGACGACGGTGGTGTCGCCGCGGCCGACGAGCTTGGCGAGCGGCGAGACCTGGTGGCTGACCGAGATCTGGGAGAAGCCGGCGCGCTTGCAGGCATCCTCGACGATGATCTCGTGGATGGAATTCTGCCAGGAATGCATCAGCACGACGGCGACGGAATCGATGCCGTCGGCGCGGGCCTTGGCGAGTTCCGGTTCGAGAGCGTCGAGATCTACGCCGCGTACCGCCTTGCCGTCGGCCATGGTGCGTTCGTCGACCTCGATGACGCGCTCGTAGAGCTGTTCGGGGAGGATGATCTCCTTGGCGAAGATATCCGGCCGGGCCTGGTAGGCGATGCGGAGCGCGTCGCGGAACCCCTTGGTGATGACCAGCACCGTGCGGTCGCCCTTGCGCTCGAGCAGCGCGTTGGTGGCAACCGTGGTGCCCATCTTGACATGGCCGATGCGGTCCGCCGGGATGGGGCTGTCCTGATCGACGCCGAGCAGGTCGCGGATGCCCTGGATGGCGGCGTCGGGATAGGCCTCGGGGTTTTCCGACAGAAGCTTGCGCTGGTGCAGCGTGCCGTCCGGCGCGCGGCCGACCACATCGGTGAAGGTGCCGCCACGATCGATCCAGAAATCCCAAACGCCGCTCATGTCAATCGCTCCTGAAAGAATGCGCCCCGGCTGTCGCCATGGACACAGATGGTGGTCTGCGTATAATGCCGATTGTCGGCATAACGTCAACATTTTATCGATAAAGTGTGAGTGAAATCGCCATGGCTCAACAGAAATCAACCGCTGCGGCATCCATCGGGCCGATTGTCTCGGCGTCGCATCTGGCCGACGGCGGATTGCCGGCGCTGTCGGAAATGGAGTTCGGCCTGGTGATCCTGAGCAACGCGTTCCAGCGCTGGATTACCCGCTGCACTTCTGCTGCGGGCGGAGAGGGGCTGTCGGCGATCGAGGTGCAGATCCTGCACGCGGTCAACCACCGGGAACGCGACAAGAGCCAGTCGGAACTGTGCATGATGTTCAACATCGAGGACACCCATGTGGTGGCCTATGCGCTGAAGAAGCTCGAGGCGCTGGGGCT
>JAHJUC010000575.1 GCA_018829385.1 Alphaproteobacteria bacterium | reverse complement strand
GCGCCCGGCGTGCCGATGAAGGCGCTCAAATGGCTGTTCATGAAGCGGCGGCCCTTGTTCATCTGGCCGCTGATCAGCCCGACGATGTGGAAATGGGGGCTGCAGATGCTCCAGAATTGCAACGACGAGAGTTACCGCATCAACAAGGGCCGGATGGTGCGGATTTCCAACTATTCGCGCGACGTGATGCCTGAGCTGATTGCCGAGACCGGGATCGAGTATGACGGGCGCGAGCAGGGCACGCTGCAATTGTTCCGCACAGCCAAGCAGATGAAGGATTCGCGGGCCGACCAGGAGATCCTGGCGGAGTACGATTCCCCCTACGAGGTGCTGGGCCGCGACGCCTGCATCGCCGTTGAACCGGCGCTGGCCGAGGTGCGGGGCAAGTTCGTCGGCGGCCTGCGGCTGACCGCCGACCGCACCGGCGACTGCCGCATGTTCACGATGGCGCTGGCGGAGAAATGCGCAGAGATGGGCGTCGAGTTCCAGTATGGCCAGGCGATCCGGGGAATCGCCGTGGAGAACGGCCGGATTGCCGGTGTCGACACCGAGATCGCCGGGCGGATCGAGGGCGACGCCTATGTCTGCGCGCTCGGCAGTTATGGCCCGAGGCTGCTCAAGCCGATCGGGGTCAACCTGCCTGTCTATCCGGTGAAGGGCTATTCGGTGACCCTGCCGGTGACCGACGATGCGTTTGCGCCGCAATCGACGATCATGGACGAGACCCACAAGGTGGCGATCACCAGGCTCGGCGACCGCATCCGCGTGGCCGGCACCGCCGAGATCGCCGGCTATTCCAACCGGCTCGGCCCGCACGCCACCGACACGGTGAAACACGTGATCGGTGACCTGTTCCCGAAGGGCGGCGACATTTCAAAGGCGGAAGGCTGGACCGGCCTCAGGCCGATGACGCCCGACGGCACGCCGGTGCTCGGCCCCTCGCGCTACGACAATCTCTATCTCAACACCGGCCACGGCACGCTCGGCTGGACCATGGCCTGCGGCTCGGGCCGGGCGGTGGCGGACGTGGTGCTGGGCAAGACGCCGGAGATCGATTTCGACGGGCTGACGGCGGAGCGGTACGGCTGAGCGGCCAAGACGGTTCCGCGACCGCCAGCCTGGCGGCCGGGCGCTGCCTGTCCAGTGATCCATGAAAATATACCTGCTGCAGGCCGATCGCGCCAATTGACAATGGCTGCGGCCGGGTTGAGCGTGGCGTGCCCGCGGCAGTGTGCCGGTCGGTGCTAGAGCATTTCCGGTGAAAACGGAGTCAACGAAAATGCTCTATCTTATTGTTTTCACGCAATTCCGGACGCGAAACCGGTTCCCACTTTCGCTGGAATTGCTCTAACAGGGGGTGGATCACATGAAAAGCAAGATTTTGGCCTGTCTCGCGGCAACGCTCGGCCTGATGGGCGTCGCGCAGGCGCAAGTGGCAACCGGAACCTATACGGTGGAGGGAACCAATCTCGACGGCAGCTCCTACGGCGGCACCGCCACTATTGAACTGAGCTCGGACACCACCTGCCACATCCACTGGAGCACGGGCACGGAAGCCGACGGCATCTGCATGCTCTACGACAATGCCTTTGCCGCCGGCTACGTGTTCGAAACCGGCGCTGTCGGACTGGTGGTCTACCAGGTGATGGAAGACGGCACGCTCGAAGGCGCCTGGACCATCGACGGCCAGTCCGGCTCGGGCACGGAGAGACTGATCCCGCAGTGAGTGACGCGGGGCGGGCGGTGGCGGACTTGCCCGGCTGGCGACAGGGTCAGGCGAGGCCCAGGAACACCGCCAGCAATCGCGTGACCGACAGCATGGCCTCGTCGTCGAGCCGGCCGAAGGGCTGGCCGAGCTTGTTGCGGCGCACGGTCATGGCCTTGTCGATCATCACCTGTGAGGGTTTCTGAAGCCCGTTTTCGGGCGTCGGGTGAAGCGTGAGCCGGATCAGCGGCGCGTCGACAAGGGTTGAGGATATCAGCAGCACGGTGACCGTGCCGGTTTCCGCGAAGGCATCGGCCTGGACGATCAGCGCGGGGCGGGGCTTGCCGAAGTCTCCCGGCATCGCGACGGTGACGAGATCGCCACGCCTCACCCGCCGGACCCATCCTCGAGATCGGCGAGGGCCGCGTCGAGAAACCCTTCGAGATCGCGGTCTGCGGCATCATTTGCGGCAACCAGGCGGGCCTGGCGGCGGCACTCGTCAGCAAAGTCCGGGCTACGGGTGTCGGGCACCCAGATCTGCACCGGGCGCAAACCGGCCGCGCGCAGCGCATCGCGGCGCTTGCGGACCCGCTGGCTGACAGGCGTGGACATGGCGAAGGCTCCGGTCGGTTGTTACATGTAACAAAATAGGAAAGGGGCGAGGTGGCGTCAAGATCGCCTTTGGGTCGCGGACAGCAAACCTCTGCTCACCGCTCCGCCCGGTGTTCCCGCCAGATGATGAACACGCCGCTGGCTATGATCACCGCCGCCCCGACAAATGTCAGCGCATCCGGGATTTCGGTCCAGAAGATCCAGCCCAACAGCGTGGCCCAGATGATGGCGGTGTAGTCGAGCGGGGCCACGACGACGGCGGGGGCGAGGCGGAAGGCCTGGGTCATCATGGTCATGCCGGCGGTGCCGAAGATGGCGATGGCGATGAACAGCCAGAGGTCCTCGGATCTCAGCGGTACCCAGATGAAGGGGACGATGAACAGGCTGATCAGCGCGCCGGTGGCGGTCATGTAGAGAAGCAGCGTCCAGACGCTTTCGCGGCTGTCGACGAAACGGGCCGAGAGCATCAGCAGCGCATAGACGAAGGCGGTGGCGACG